>NZ_LOHE01000111.1 GCF_001559865.1 Abyssisolibacter fermentans | reverse complement strand
TGGAGACTATAAGATTGGTAAACGTATAATATCTGATCAATCGAGAAAAGAAATGAAGAAAGTATTAGAGGAAATACAAACTGGAAAATTTGCAAAAGATTGGATTGCAGAAAACAGCATGAACAGACCAGAGTACAGTGCTTTAAAGAAAAAAGAGTTAGCTCATCCAATAGTAAAAGTAGGGCAAAAGCTGAGAGGTATGATGTCTTGGATAGGATAGAAGGGGTTGCGGGTTGTCTCAAAATGGCGAATTTCTGCGTTGAGTAGAGAACAGAAATCTATGATTTCTTGTGAATTCACTTACTCCTAGGAATGAAAATGAGTAGTGAGTTTCATATATTATCATACGAATAATCATGAGTAGAGAACAGAAATCTACGATTTCTTGTGATTCACTTATTCCTAGGAACGAAGTGAGTAGTGAGCTACATCATAGTACGCTCATATCTGTAAGCAGAGAACCTAAATCTCTGATTTAGTGTGAGTCGCTTACTCCTAGGAAGAATGAGTAGGAGTTTCAAATTATTAGTAATTAGCCTTGAACTTCACGCATTTTGAAACAATCCTTTGGTAGTATTAAAAAAACGATTCAAGACAGGCGAAACAGGCGAAAGATATGTAAATTTTGAGAGAAGGTGAATTTTATATGAGACTTAATGGGGCAGAAATCGTATTACACTGCTTGAAGAAACAAAATGTAGATACCATATTTGGTTATCCAGGGGGAGCGGTAATTCCTCTCTATGATGAGTTATATAAAATGAATAATGAATTTAATCATATGAGGTGTGCTCATGAACAAGGATGTGTACATGCAGCTGATGGATATGCAAGATCAACGGGCAATGTTGGAGTATGTTTTGTTACATCGGGACCTGGAGCAACAAATGCTGTTACAGGTATAGCAACTGCATATATGGATTCTGTTCCATTAGTCGTAATTGCAGGGCAAGTACCAACAAGTTTATTAGGAAGAGATTCCTTTCAAGAAATTGATATTACAGGGATTACAATATCAATAACAAAACATAACTATTTAGTTAAGGATATAATAAAGCTTCCTGAAATTATAAATGAAGCATTTAGTATCGCAAAAACAGGAAGACCAGGACCTGTGTTAATAGATATACCAAAAGATATTTTTTTACAAGAGACTGAGTATGTCAATGGTCAAACTGATGATGAAGAATGCTATACAAAAAAAATAACAAGCAAGTATATGAAAAAAGCAGCAAATATGATTAATAATGCTAAGAGACCTGTTATATATGCAGGAGGAGGAGTTATAACAGCAAATTCTTCAAAGAAATTAATAGATTTTGCTGAAAAAACATCTATACCAGTTGTAAACACGTTAATGGGACTTGGCAATTTCCCAAGAAATAATGAATTATCATTAGGAATGGTCGGGATGCATGGATTTAAAGAAACTAATCGAGCAGTAAACAATAGCGATTTGATAATAGCTCTTGGGGCTAGATTTAGCGATAGAGTAATTGGTAAATCAGACAGTTTTGCATCTAACGCAAAAATAATTCACATTGATATAGATGAAACTGAAGTAAATAAAAATATAGATAGTGAATTAACTTTAATAGGAGATATGAAGGATGTTTTAGATGAGTTATTAAACTACGTTGAAGAGAAGAATAGAGCGGATTGGGTTCAAGAGATAAATAGCTGGAAGATAGAAGATGGAACTAGAGACTTACAATTTATTCCTAAAAATATTTTTAAAGCGTTACAAAAACACTATAATGAAAATACAATTATTGCTACAGATGTAGGTCAACATCAAATGTGGACAGCTCAATATTGGGATTTTAGTAAACCAAGAACCTTTATAACATCAGGAGGCTTAGGAACAATGGGTTTTGGATTAGGTGCTGCATTAGGTGCACAAGTAGGTAATCCAGATAAGAATGTACTTTTAATAACTGGTGATGGAAGTTTTAGAATGAATTGTAATGAATTGAGTACAGTTTCTAAATATAATTTGCCTGTAGTTATAATATTATTTAACAATAGCACGTTAGGAATGGTCAGACAATGGCAAACACTTTTTAGTGGCAGTAGATATTCAGAGACTAATATCTCGCAAGAGGTTAACTATGTAGCATTAGCTCAGGCTTATGGAATAAAAGGTTATCAAGTAAATACCATAACTGATTTAGAAAAAACATTAGAGGAAGTAAGTGTATTTAAAGACAATAAAGCAGTAATGATAGAATGTTTAATAGACAAAAATGAAATGGTTTTACCAATAGTGCCACCGGGAATGCCAATAAATAATCAGATAATATAAAGATATTTTTGATTGCTATAATCAAATAAATTTAAAACATTAAATTAAAAAAGTAAAAAAACTATTGACAAATAAACTACACGATTATATAATAACGATTAATATTTAAAACATTAAAAACATTTAGAATATTAAGAATATTTAAAGCTATGACGGAGAGAAAAATACTATATTTTAATTACAGAGAGCTGACATTTGGTGAGAGTCAGGTGTTAAAGTAAGTATATAATACTCACTCTTGAGCTGCTATAGTTGAACGGTATACCAATTAGACTAAGTCGTGTGCTGGCGTTAAAACAGCTAAGGTTTAATGAGATTGAATTCAAATTTGACCTGAATAGAGATGTAGTTTTTGACTACAAATAGGGTGGTAACGCGCAGAGTAATCTTTCGTCCCTATATACATATATATTTATGTATATAAGGATGGAAGATTTTTTATATAGTTAAGAAACCAAAATGTTTTGGAAATAAATTGATATAAGTTAAGAGTACATACTAATATTTAGATAATTATAAAAACATCTAAAAAGGGAGGTTAAGTTATGCAAAAAACAATTAAAGCTCAACTTAAAAATGGTTTAGATTCGTTAGTAAGAGTTACTAATATTTTGAGGAAAAAAGAGTTTAATATAAAAGATATTAGTATGACTTCAACATCAAATAGATGTTGTTCAGATTTAATAATAACTATCTATGAAAATGAAGGACTTGGAGTAAAGCAAGTAATAAATCAAATGGAAAAAATTATTGATATATATGAAATAAGGGAGGTAAATTAAAATGACAAAAATGTATTATGACAAAGATACCAATTTAGAATTATTGAAAGGAAAAAAAGTTGCGATAATAGGTTATGGAAGCCAAGGACATGCACATGCTTTAAATCTTAGAGATAGTGGAGTAGATGTAGTAGTGGGGCTATATAATGGCAGTAGATCATGGGAAAAAGCAGAGGCAGAAGGGTTAAAGGTATATGAAGTTGCAGAGGCAGCAAAGCAAAGCGATGTAGTAATGATGCTTTTACCTGATACAAAACAAAGTGCAGTATATCAGCAAAGTGTAAAACCAAATTTAAGAGAAGGGGATGCCTTAGCATTTGCACATGGTTTTAATATTCATTTTAATCAAATAGTGCCACCTAAAAATGTTGATGTATTTATGATAGCACCAAAAGGACCAGGACATTTAGTAAGGAGAGTTTATACAGAGGGAAAAGGGGTACCTTCTTTAGTAGCAATA
>NZ_LOHE01000110.1 GCF_001559865.1 Abyssisolibacter fermentans | reverse complement strand
ATATGAATAATCAGGGTTAAGACTTTGTTTTCTATGTATTCATATATATATGCCGCTAAGAAGACAATTTTACAACCACGTATTAAATATTTTTTTTAATATTTTTGTGTTAATTTATAATATAAATCCAAATATCTTTAACTTAAATTTCTACTTTAATTTATATAAGGCGATAAAAAGGATTTTTTACAACCATGCTTTTCATTTTTATTTTGATATTATTTCTACACCAGTTTCAGTTACTAGAAGTGTATGCTCCCATTGTGCTGAAAGCTCACCATCAGCTGTAAATACTGTCCAGCCATTATCTCTATTTATAAATATTTCATGACTTCCACCATTTATCATAGGTTCAATAGTAAATACCATACCTGGTACTAATATCATACCTGTTCCTCTTTTTCCATAATGACACACAAAAGGCTCTTCATGAATAGCAAGTCCAACTCCATGTCCTCCAAACTCTCTAACTACGGAGTATCCATTACTTTCTGCATGTTCTTGTATTGCTGCTGCTATATCACCTAAAGTACTCTTCCAAGGTTTAATCGACTCTATTCCTTTATATAAACATTCTTTAGTTATCTTAACAATTTTTTTAGCTTCTTCACTTACATTCCCAATCTCATACATTCTTGATGCATCTGAATAATAGCCATTTAACATAGTTGTTGCATCAACATTTATTATATCTCCATCTTTTAGAATTACATCTTCGCTGGGTATACCATGACACACCACATTATTAACTGATGTACAAATACTCTTTGGGTAGCCATCATAATTAAGATCAGCTGGTATTCCTCCATGAGATATTGTGTATTCATGGGCTAGTGTATTTATATCTTCTGTACTCATGCCTTCTCTAATATTTTCACCAATAATATTTAATAGACCATTGTTAATCTTAGCACTTTCTCTTATTCCTTCAATTTGTTTATTGCTCTTAATCATTCTTCTGGTTGGAACTTTATATCCTTGCTCTTTTAATTTTTTTATTTTTTCATCAAATTCCATATGACACTTTTTATATTTTAGACCAGAACCACACCAACATTTATCATTTCTATTTAAAAACATATACACTCTCCTATTCCTCTGCTTATTTTAATTATATGTCATTCTCATAAGAACATATTAATTAATACATCCTTCATAAAAAATCCATGAAACCATTAAAATTCTCCATTAACAATAATGATATTTATAACCTCTATCTCAAATATACCAATAAAACTATTATACATCTAACAATCAAACATAACAACTTTGCCAAAAGAAAAAATGAAAAATCGACTTATTAGTCAACTCTTCATTTTTTTATGTATACTAGGTACATAGATAGGCTTTTTTAAAATCTATTTTCCTTTGTTTAATATGGTAAATTAATCAGACTATTATGTTACACTTTTTCATATATATAAGCTGATGAAAAGTAATTTTTACAACCATGTATATAACTTTTTTGGTAGTATCTTTGATATTTTATTTCATTATAAAAATAAATAAAACCTGTACAGTAACCTAAAGATTGAGCTATTTCAGATATGCTAGAAGAACCAGTATTAATACAATAATGAAACATATATACCATTATTACAATCTTATATACATCTAATGTCACTTCTACTCTTTCGATAACATCTGTATTCTTTTTTATGTACTTTAAAATATATGTAGTTACATAAATTGAAATAATAAATGGTATGTAGGTTGAAAAATAATTATAAAATAAAGGAACTAAATTATATGTTTCAAATGCTTCATTTTTAAATATTAGATGCAAGGCATATGAAAATAATAGTAAACTATAGTTTAAAATGATTTGAATTATTGTTTTTGAAAATAAACACTTTCTTAGTAGCCAGTGAATATACTATGATTTTCTATAATGTAGTATATCAGCCATTATAGGCTTTCTTCTTTTTCTATATTTAATGATACTAACGAACCTAGAAAAACTACAATACAAAAAACGCTTGTAAAAGATATTACAACACTCAATATTTTAGTAATAATCATATTAGGAACAATATCTCCATACCCTACTGTGGTAAAAGTTATTAATGTATAATAGAACAGGTCAAAAGTAGCAATATTTGTATGATTATAAGCTTCATTTGGGAATGCTTTATATACTACTAGTACGCTAAGAAATAGATTTATTATTATAATCAATAGAACAATTATTGCACCTATCCAAATATTTAATATGATGCTTTTCTTTAATTCTCCGCTATTAATTTTCTTATTTATTAGTGCTACAGGCTTTAAAACTATTTCTAATATCACTCTTAAATTAAGCAAATAAGCTATTGCAAGTCCTATTAAAACCAAATACCATAATTCCGTTACATATCTCTCAGCTGAAACAAAAAATAAACTATACCAAACTAGGATAATAAAACTTACTGATAAATGCTTTCTTATTATCGTATCTTCTATTGTTCTTATAAAATCATCGATCTTTTTTATTATCAGTAGAGGTATTCCAACTATATAATATAAAAGAATCGCTGCGATTATCGTTGCAAATATTGTTAGTGGTATTTTATCTCCATTCGTGTTATATATTTGAACATACAAAATATATAATGTGATAATTATATATGTTATTAGTGTAATAATACAAATAACTTTAGATATTTTCTCATTCTCACCTGTTGCGTATTTATATCCTTCTTTTACATTTCTTAAGAATTTAATAAACCTTTTTATTAAACTTTTATCTTTGCCTCTAAAAAGTATGGCTACCAGTAGTATGACAGTAAATGCTACAATTAAAAATTGTACTATTCTTCCTGCAATCATTTTGAATGCTGACATCACAATAATTCACTTCCTATTTTTATAATAAGCAATGTGTTTAAAAATAACCATCTTAGTGGAAACTCAATTGTTCAACTATTTATTCTGATATTTCTTTTCCACCTTGTTTATTTTACTAAACATTGCTTTTACTTAAATCAAAAGAAACGGGCTCTTGTCAGAACCGTCAAAGATTATACACATTTGAAAAGACTATACAATCACGTGTAGAGATGGTTCCCTTCATCTAAAATTTATAAGCTAAAACATTAATGTTATCCACATTTTTATATTTTAGTTTTGCAACTACCTACTTTTATAAAACATTATAATTAATATTTTTTACTAATCGATAATGTTAAACTTTATAATGCATTTTACAATACCACATTCTAAACTTAACAAAATACTAAAATCTTAACTACTTTTGTCACAACATTTTTGCTTCCCATTATAATCATAATTACAAGAAGTAAATTCATTAATATATAACCCTATTGCCCAAAACCATACACCCATAATACTTCTATATTTATCATCAAAACCCTTTTATTTCATAATTTCTCGTATGATAAAACCATAAAATTTTGTACAATTTTATGGTTTTATTATATACTTATACTATTGTTGTCACGTACCGTGATTTCATTTTACAACATTTAAAATTACATCACACTAACATACTTACTCGGAACATTATCGCATAACCAGATTTTATTCTTTGATAAATAAAATTCATAGCCATCTAAGTGCATTTTGCCTGCTTCTATTTTTAGAATTACTGGTATACCTCGCCTCTTTCCTACTGTCTGCGCTACTTCTATATTTGTACTCAGATGTACATATTGTCTTTGTCCTTTTTTTATACCTTCTTTTAGTATAGGTGTTACATACTTTTGTATCGTACCATGATAAAGGTATTTAGGTGGAATTTCTTTTTGTAGCTCGACATCTACAGCTATAGAATGTCCTTGATTTGCACGTATTTTAGTGCCATCACTATTATATGTATATCTCCCTTTGCTATCAGTCCTAACTATCTCATCAAGCAGACTCTGAGTTATTCTTTTACCTTTTTTGTTCATTTTAAGTAATAAGTCATCAACCTCACACCAACCATTTTGGTCTAATTCTACACCTATAACATCTGGCTTATGACGAAGAATCAAACTAATAAATTTACTTAATTTAATATTTTGTTCTTTCATAAAATCACTCCTTCGAGTTCTATTACTGTATAGTTGTATCAACTAGAAAATAAAGATTGAATTGTTGTATTTTGTTTTACAAGTCTAGTTTACCATAATTCTTACAAACTCTATGAAGCTCGTCCCTTACTTTCATCAATTCAAAGCCTAGTAAGTTCTCTCTTTTCAAAATAGAGGATTCTTTATTTTTCATTTTCAGCTGACATACCTATTCCCCATATATTATCATATGGACTTGCTTCAACTAATACTTTGTTTTTCGTTTGCATCAAGAATTTCATTAGTTTCTCATTTTGAAGAAACTTTGCGAAGTTACCATTTAGGACAATTGAATATCGTCTTTTTTCCAAGCATCTTCATTGAAATTCTTCATTTTCGTCCTAAATCCTTCATCTGTTTTGGATTTTGAGTATTTAGTATCTTCTCTTTTAAAATTTACTTGTAAATCGTTAAGTGAATATTTCATGTCTTTTTCTTTATTCCATAGAAGATAGCCATCATCTTGCCTTTGTTTAATATGGTAAATTAATCAAATTATTATGTTACACTTTTTCATATATATAAGCTGATGAGAAGTAATTTTCACAACCATGTATATAACTTTTTTTGTAGTATCTTTGATATTTTATTTCATTATAAAAATAAATAAAACCTGTACAATAACCTAATGATTGAGCTATTTCAGATATACTAGAAGAACCTGTATTAATACAATAATGAAACATATATACCATTATTAAAATCTTATATACATCTAATGTCACTTCTACTTTTTCGATAACATCTGTATTTTTCTTTATGTATTTTAAAATATATGTAGTTACATAAATTGAAATAATAAATGGTATGTAGGTTGAAAAATAATTATAAAATAAAATATACAAATCATTTGTTTTAAATATTACATTTTTATATATTATATGAAAAACATATGACAACAACAGAAAAATAATATTTATATTGATTAATCTAAACGCACCTTTTGAATGCTTTATATTAGAATTTCTGAAAACAATCACACCCTTAGTAGTTTTACTTTTTTAATTTTTTGATTTATATTACATATTTTATCATATAAATGATATACTGCAAAACGGTTATCGTCAAGTAAAAATGGTGTGTTAAAAAAACATCTATAAATTGCAATAATAAATGTCGCAGTGTGTATTTGTTAATTAAATAAATATCCCCTTATCAATATAGTTATATAATATTTTCGTACATATTGATGTTTTAAATTGCAGTTTATTAGCTTTGATTTCACCAATTACAGCATCACGTAAATATTTTTTTTGAATTATCTTAGACTCTATATACTCATATAATTTTTAATCATCATCAATTTTAAGGTAGCAAAATAGACACAGAAAACAAAATAAACTACAATTATTAATATTTATAGACATAACGAAGGTTTATAGGAACATTATATAATGCTCCTGTTTTTTTATAGTATTATTTAGTTATAATAATTAGTATATAAGCAGTATATGTTCGAAATTTTATTCACCAATCAAACCTTTATTTCTTGATTATATAAAAAGATAGTGATATAATTGTCACATAATGTGATATATAAATCACTACGGAGGTTTAAAGATGAAAAAAAATCATTATAAATTTATGGGTTTCTTAGGGTTTTTAGGTTTTGGGGGCTTTCAGTATTTCAATAATCATAACATTGCTACTTTAAGTCAATTTGCGTTCTTTGGGTTTTTCTCATATTTTTGGATAAATAAAATTGGCAATGAAATGACTGATGAACGTTATATTGAGAATTCGAAAAATGCAAAAGCGTTTACTTTAAATATTGCTATTTTTGAATTTATAATTCTGTTTCTAATTGCTCCATTAAATTTTGTCACCAAAGAAATTTTAACTGTCGTCAGTGCTTTATGTTTTGCCTCATTGATTTTATCCTATGCAATTACATTTTATAGATTTGAGAAAATGTAGGTGTACTATGGCTGAATTTAAATGTTATTTAAAAAAATACCGTCACCTTGCTGAAATGACGCAAGAGGAATTAGCAAACAAAGTAAATGTAAGGCGAGAAACAATTATACGACTAGAAGCAGCAAAATATAATCCCTCCCTTAAACTAGCAATTGATATATCAAGGATAGTAAAAGCACCAATTGAAGATATTTTTGTTTTTGATTAAAAAAACAAGTAAACGGCTTAGTGTTTGTCATTAGATACCATTATAATCAATTAAGATGTTACCTTTTTGGTTCAATAAGCTAGAAGTAGCAACTTGCCAATGAAAAAACTGTCGTATATTTTTTAAATAAATTTCCATATCTTTATTGACTCTAGACCTACTCTAGAGTTTATACTTTAATTAAGTAATAAAAATTTTTAGGGGGAGATTAGATGAATAAAAACTATTCGAATGAAACTATGAAATTGCTCTATGAACGTGCTAGTTGTAGAGCTTTTCAAAACAAAGAAATACCAGAGAATGTATTAAATGAAATTATTAACGCTGGATTACATGCAGCTACTGGTGGAAACTTGCAACCTTATGCTATTATTAAAATAGTGGAAGATGAAACAAAAAAACGTTTAGTCAATGACTGTGATATGCAAAATTTAGTTGCAAATGCTCCAGTAAATTTACTTTTCTGTATTGATTGGAGAAGAATTGGGCGCTGGGCAAAAGCTTGCAATGCTCCTTTTGTGGCTACAAAAAGTTACAGGCATTTTTGGATTGCCCTTCAAGATACAGTCATATGTGCTCAAAATATATGTACAGCTGCTGATGCAGTTGGATTAGGTTCAGTATATATAGGTACAGTTGAAAGCTGCTTCAAGGAATTAAAATCTATTTTCAATCTTCCTGAAGGAGTATTTCCAGTTGTACTAGTAAGTTTAGGGTACCCTATAGAATACCCTGCTCCTGCTAATAAACTTGGCATTCAAGCCATAGTTCATGAAGAAACTTATAAGGATTTAGATATTGATACACTTAAAGAATTACATGATGAAAAATATAATTATAAAAAATTCCCATTAAATCAATCTAATTTGTCTCAAATCCATGAAGTCGCTTCTGATATTGGTGGAAAAAAATATGCTGATGAACTGTTAAATAATATTGAAACAACTGGTTATATAAATATGGCTCAAAGATATTTTGGACTTCATTATAAAGCTAACTGGTCATGTGTTGGAAATAAAGATTTTGTTGACACTTTATTAGCTTATGGTTTTACGTGGATTAAGGGTGAAGATTTCCCAGTCAAAAATAAAGAATAGAGTCCTAATCTCTATTCTTTATTTTAACTGGTATTTGAATTTGTGTTCTCCACTCTTCATGTTTAACGATAATGTTTGAAGTTATTAATAAAATTTCTATAGCTTCGTTTCCAATACTCATTCCGCTTTTATTTATATAGTTAAGTAATTTATTATAACTTTCATTAATATTTTTATAGTGTCCTATATGATCATTACCCCATAATAGCCATCTTGTAAAATATATAAATCATTAATTTCACGACTTGACATACTACGTTTAAGTGCCAAATAGTTCTTTAAATATCGTTCTCCATTTGAATTGATATATATTTACTAAATTACTCTTTTCTTTCTTCAATTTATACCTCCTACTTTCTTCTGCTCAATCTATTCTCTCATTGACAAAAAATACTTAAAAACTAAGCATGTAAATGTTATCTAGCTTTTAAATCTCTGTATAATAGTTATGAATAACTTAAAATTAATGGTATCAACAAACTAAATCTTATAAATACCATTAATTTTATCTTATGAACTCTTAATATTACTTTATTTTGAACATTTCTAATTCAGTAATACTTCTATATATATCATACACCTTTTATTTCATGTAATTTTTACACTAATCATGTTTAATTTAGGATTATAATTTTTTATATATGGGAACATATTTTCATGTAAGATTATCTAATATATGGAATTATTTTATAAAGAAAGGAGGGTTAGTATGAAAAAACTTAAAAAGAATTTAAATTTACAAGGTTCTTTGAATATTTTTGCTAATTGCGAATGCTCTAGTTATTGTAATGGGAGTTTAGATTTCAGAGATAACAGAAATGGTATTTCATATTAGTATCATTACTTATTAATTGCCCCATATTTTAAATAATATAGGGGCAGTTACACAAACGAGGGGACGGTTTATTCGTTTGCTATTTTATAGCAATATAAACAGTTAATTTGTTCCCTTGTTTTTTGTTCCATCAATTATATCTATAACACCAGATTATTCAAAGAAAATTATGAGCAGTGAACTAAAATCTATGATTTCTTGTGAATTACTACTCCTAGGAATGAAAAAGTTTCATATTAGAGAAGAATAGGAAATTCAATAACACGGCATCCTTTATTGACTCTAGACCCACTCTAAAGCTTATACTTTAATTAAACAATTATAAGTAGTTAGTTGCAAAACTAAAACATAATGCATATGGATAAATAATATTAATTTAGCTCAAAAGTTTTTAGTGAGGGGAACGATTTTATAATCTGATGAAATATTAAATAATATTGAAACAACTGGTTATATAAATATGGCTCAAAGATATTTTGGACTTCATTATAAAGCTAACTGGTCATGTGTTGGAAATAAAGATTTTGTTGATACTTTATTAGCTTATGGTTTTACGTGGATTAAGGGTGAAGATTTCCCAGTCAAAAATAAAGAATAGAGTTTTACTCTCTATTCTTTATTTTAATTGGTATTTGAATTTGTGTTCTCCACTCTTCATGTCTAACCGTTATGTTTGAAGTTATTACTAAAATCTCTATAGCTTCGTTTCCAATACTCATTCCACTTTTATTTATATAGTTTAATAATTTATTATAACTTTCATTAATATTTTCATAGTGTCCGATATGATCAATTACCCCATAATACTCATCTTGTAAAATATATATATCGTTAATTTCACGACTTGACATACTACGTTTAAGTGCTAAATAATTCTTTAAATATCGTTCTCCATTTGAATTGATATACATTAACCGTGAAGGTTTAAAGAAAACATCTGAATTTGTATTGTTTTTTTTATCAAAATCAACTAAAGCTTCTATCCGTTCTACTATTGTACTAGATTCATTTACATTAATTAAATATCCTTCTCGCTTAGGAATTTTTAATATTTTAGGTTCAATATAACAATTACCACTTTTCAACTCTTGAATCTGATTAAGCTGCTCATCAAGATAAGCAACAACTTCATTTAGATTACAAATTTTATCTACTAAAGTTTTACGTATATCATAAAAGGATTTTTCTACTTCATCTATGTTTCCTTCTAATAACATCCTAATTTTATTAATAGGTAAACCTACTGATTTAAGTACTTTAATTTTTTCTAGTTTATAAGAATCATATTCATCATAATAACGATAATTAGTATTAGAGTCAACATAACTAGGTAAAAGTAGTCCAATTTTATCATAATACCTAAGAGTATGTACGCTGATATTATGTAGTTTTGACATTTGACCAATTGTAAATTTATTCTTCATTTTACTATCACCCTTTAATAAAACTTGTAGCATTTAACAATTTTTAATTCCACCACTGACTTACTCTTGTTTAGATATACTCTATACAATTAGCTTTCATTTTCATTATACTATATTTATAATTATTGTTCTCTAATCATTTCTATCTGATATTCATTTATTATAGGCAACTATCTTCTCTATCTATATGTTTAATAGCCATTTCACTAGCATAAGCTTCTGTAACATTGTAATTGTCTTTTTCTAAATTATAATATTATCAATTCAAAAATCTCTTTTTCATCTAAGGGTTTTTTTTAATTGCATTAATTGGCTAGTCCCTATTTTGATTAATTTTAAAAAATATAATTCTTTCTTTTAACTTTTTTAAACCTTGAGAAAATATTTTGTTAAAACAATATTAACACCCAATTTGGCAAAAAAGTTTAAACAACAGTAATTAATTAGATTTGTAGCTACTGATTAAATATAAGAAAAAAGAGAAATAAAATAAGAGTAGATTATTATAGAAAAATTTTTTTTATTATAAATAAAGCTATTGGAATAATTGTTAGTTGCGTGATTGCTACCGATACAAACTAACACTGTTTTAAAGGTATGTATTCAAAAAATAAAAAAAAATGAAGAATCGGCATCTTTGCGTCAACCCTCCATTTGCTTTGGTGCACCCAAGAGGACTTGAACCCCTAACCTTCTGATTCGTAGTCAGACACTCTATCCAGTTGAGCTATGGGTGCTTATATTATTGGAGGCGGCACCCAGATTCGAACTGAGGATAAAGGATTTGCAGTCCTCTGCCTTACCACTTGGCCATGCCGCCTTAACTTAATGGGGTGAGTAATGGGAGTCGAACCCATGACCTCCAGAGCCACAATCTGGCGCTCTAACCAACTGAGCTATACCCACCATACTCTTATGGAGCGGAAGACGAGATTCGAACTCGCGACCCTCGCCTTGGCAAGGCGATGCTCTACCACTGAGCCACTTCCGCATTAATTTGGTGGAGGGGACTGGATTCGAACCAGTGAAAGCACAGCTAACGGATTTACAGTCCGTCCCCTTTGGCCAACTCGGGAACCCCTCCTTGTTTTATGGAGCTGGTGAAAGGACTTGAACCCTCAACCTACTGATTACAAGTCAGTTGCTCTACCAATTGAGCTACACCAGCAATTTTTATGGCGACCTGGAAGAGACTCGAACTCTCGACCTCCAGCGTGACAGGCTGGCATTCTAACCAACTGAACTACCAGGCCGCAATGATGAAAAACTTTATTTTATTTTGTGGTGGGCACAATAGGGCTCGAACCTATGACCCCCTGCTTGTAAGGCAGGTGCTCTCCCAACTGAGCTATGCGCCCACAAAATGGTGACCCTACCGGGACTTGAACCCGGGTTACCGCCGTGAAAGGGCGGTGTCTTAACCGCTTGACCATAGG
>NZ_LOHE01000109.1 GCF_001559865.1 Abyssisolibacter fermentans | reverse complement strand
TTCAATTTTCAAGGTTCTATATCATCTTTCGTCTGCTTTCTTTCGCTGCCGACTTTTACTATTATGCCATGAATTTAATTGTTTGTCAAATACTTTTTAAAATTTTTTATTATCTTCTTGCTGTTATTGTGTATTTTTCAATGTTTTTTTAATAATAAATTTTAACATTTGCCTATTGTATTACAGCATTATGTCACTATTATAATCTTTTTATCTATATCTAATCGTCCTCATTTCTTAATAAAATATTCGAATTATAATTAATTATAATATTATCGCAAACTATCATTTAGCTTTTTGCATATTTAATATATTAATATGCTTTAGCGGTTTTGGGTAAATACAAAAATCTTTGCAATATATTTTCTATTTTTAACGAATTATTATATATCATAAAAAAGATTCAACTCTAAAATTGAATCTTTTTTATTCCTTAAAATAAATGACAAGCTACAAAATGATTCTTTTCTATTTCTTTTAATTGAGGTGCCCTTTCTCTACAAATTTTCTTAGCATATTTACATCTTTCTGAAAATTTACACCATGGTTTTGGATTTATAGGACTTGGCACTTCTCCTTCTAATTCGATAACCTGTTTTTTCTCTTCTATATCAGGATCTGGTATTGGTATTGCTGATATAAGAGCTTTTGTATATGGATGTAATGGTTTATTATATAGTTTTTCACTAGTTGTTAATTCCATAATAGCACCTAAATACATAACACCTACTCTATCA
Source organism: Abyssisolibacter fermentans (assembly GCF_001559865.1). Classification (NCBI taxonomy): domain Bacteria; kingdom Bacillati; phylum Bacillota; class Clostridia; order Eubacteriales; family Clostridiaceae; genus Abyssisolibacter; species Abyssisolibacter fermentans. The sequence continues at coordinate 14,783 of NZ_LOHE01000109.1, read as the reverse complement.
GAAATATGCTTGACCATTGATAAATCATGTGCAATAAAAAGATATGTTAATCCTAATTCATCTTGCAATTTTATTAAAAGATTAACTATCTGAGCCTGTATTGAAACATCCAAAGCTGATATAGGTTCATCACACACTATAAATTTAGGATCAACAGCCAATGATCTTGCTATTCCTATACGTTGTCTCTGACCCCCTGAAAATTCGTGTGGAAACCTCAAAAAATGTTCCTTGTTTAATCCGACTAAATTTAATAATTCATATACTCTATCTTGTTTATCTTTTTTAGAATAATCAGTAAAATGTACATTCAATCCCTCTTCTATAATACTACCAACCGTCATTCTAGGATTTAGAGATGCGTATGGGTCTTGAAATATTATTTGTGCATCTTTTTTAAATTTAATTTGTTCTTTATTGTTCAATTTATGAACATCTTTCCCATTAAAAATTACCTTTCCACCAGTAGCTGTATATAAACCCGCTATTGTTCTACCACATGTCGTTTTGCCGCAACCTGATTCTCCTACTAATCCTAATGTTTCGCCTTTATTTATTGAAAAACTAACATCATCTACTGCTTTTAATACTGCTTTACTACTAACACGAAAATATTTTTTTAAATTTTTTACTTCTAATAAAGTTTCCACTAAATAACACCTCCCGCTATTTTAATTCTGTCTATTTTAGGTGCATTTTCGTGTTTTAACCAGCATGATACAGAATGTGTACCACTAATAGTAGTATCTTCTGGTAAAGCTTCTCTGCAAATTGGCATACAATACTCACATCTTGTAACAAATGGACAACCAACCGGTGGTTTTATTAAATCCGGTGGAGTTCCCTTTAGAGAATAAAGCTTAGATTTATTCTCTATATCAAGTCTTGGTACAGATTTTAGTAATGCCCATGTGTATGGATGCTGTGGATTATAGAATATTTCCCGTTTCGTTCCTCTTTCAATTATTTTACCAGCATACATAACCATTATTCTATCGGCTACATTTGCAACTACACCTAAATCATGTGTTACTAAAATTACAGAAGTATTTGATTTTTGTTGCAATTCTTTAATTAAATTCATAATTTGAGCTTGTATCGTAACATCTAGTGCAGTTGTTGGTTCATCTGCTATCAATATTCTAGGATTACACGCTAGAGCTATTGCTATCATTGCTCTTTGCCTCATTCCACCTGAAAATTGATGTGGATACTCCTTTGCTCTTTTTTCAGGATTCGGAATATTAACTAATCTCAAAAGTTCAACTGCTTTTTTTAGACCTTCTTTTTTATTTATCTTAGAATGTATTTCTAAACTCTCAGATATCTGATGTCCGATTTTCATAGTAGGATTTAAAGATGTCATTGGATCTTGGAAAATCATACTGATATCTCCACCTCTAAGTAATTTTAATCTTTTTTTGTTCATTTTTAAGACATCTTCTTTTATCTGCTTTATTTCTCCAGCTTCTTTTATTTCTCCAAATAAGTTAATTTCGCTTCCTTTTTTCATCTCTCCTGGTGGTATAGTTATAAGCTTCATAAGTGATTTAGCTGTAACTGTCTTACCACAACCTGATTCCCCTACTATTGCTAATGTTTCTCCTTTTTTTAAGTTAAAACTAATATCGCGAACCGCTTGTACCTCTCCTGCATAAGTATGAAATGATACTCGTAAATTTTTAACTTCTAAAATTCTATCCATAATAATTCTCCTTATTGACGTAATTTAGGATCCAAAGCATCTCTTAAACCATCACCTAATAATGTAAATGAAAGCATTGTTAAACTAATCATTAAGGCTGGTAAAAACAACTGATACGGGTAAAACATTAAATTTTCTTGAGCTGATGATACTAACATACCCCAACTAGTATTAGGGGATTGAACTCCTAAGCCTAAATAGCTAAGAAATGCTTCTGCAAATATAAAACCAGGCACATCAAAGGTTATTGCTACTATTACTACTCCCATAGTATTAGGAATAAGGTGTTTTCTAATGATATCTAATGGTTTTACACCCAATGCTTTAGCAGCCATAACATATTCTTGTTCCTTAAGCTGCAATATTTGTCCACGGACAAGCCTTGCCATGTAACACCAGCCTGTAATGGTCAATGCAAGTATCAAAGAAAACAAACCACTTTTTTCAAATATTAATGATATTAAAATAACTACTATTAAATAAGGTATACTTGATAATATCTCAAGAATCCTCATCATTATTGTATCTACTCTACCCCCAAAATAACCAGCAATACCACCATAAATACATCCTACAACTGTATCTATTATTGCTCCTAGAATACCAATTAATATTGAAATCCTACCACCCTTCCATACACGTGCGAACAAATCTCTACCTAATTGATCTGTTCCAAAATAATGCTCTGAAGATGGTGATAAATTTCTTATTGAAGAATCTACTTCTTCATAGGAATATTTAGTAAGCATCGGTCCAACAATTGTCATAATGGATATTATTGCTAGTATTATTATTGCTAACATAGCAATTTTATTCTTTTTCAATCTTCTCCATGCATCCTGCCAATATGTTATATTCGGTCTATGAATTGCTTCATCGTTTAAATCATCACAACCAATAATCTTGAATTTCTCAACATCTTTTGCTAAGCTTGTATTATCACTCATTTAACCATCCCCCTTTATTTTTTTCCTTTTCCTAGTCTTATTCTTGGGTCTATAACACCATATAGGATGTCAATAACTAGCAAGGATGAAATGTATAAAAATGTGAAGAAATTCGTTTGTCCTAGTACCATTGTATAATCTCTATCATTTATAGCTGATACATAGTTAAATCCAAGTCCGGGAATGCCAAAAATATTTTCAATGACAAATGAACCAACAAATATCATTGCAACCTGCACTCCTAAAATTGTAATAGCAGGTAAGAATGCATTTCTTATAACATGTTTCCACACTAACCTTAACCCTGTAACTCCTTTTGCTTTAGCTGTCAAAAGATAATCTTGATTTACTATATCTAATACATTTGCTCTCATATATCTTGCATATGTTGCTAAAGAAGTAAAACATAGAGCTATTGTTGGCAGTACCGTGTGTTTTACACTTCCCCAGCCTATAGTTGGAAACCAATTATGAACTACTGTATATCTGTATTGAAGAAATGCGGCTAATACAAAACTTGGAACAGAAACACCTAACACAGCTAATATCATTACTATATAATCCGGCCAAGTATTTCTCTTATAAGCAGCTATTATTCCAAATACTATCCCTAATATTACACCTATACATAACGCCTGTATTCCCAATCTTGCAGATACTGGTGAATAAGTCTTTATAATACCTGATACGCTTCTACCAGGATAACATAATGATTCACCTAAATCTGCATGAAAAATCAGCTGTTTCATATATTTAAAATACTGAATATAAAGAGGTTGATCTAATCCATATTTAGCATAATAATTTGCCTTTATTTGCTCAGGCAAATTCCTACCCATTGATGCTAAAGGATCACCAGGTATTAAATTTATAAGAAAAAATGTAATACTTACAACTATAAATAAAGTTATAAACATGAATATGATTCTTTTAATTACATATTTTAACATTTGAAAACCATTGACTTGTTTTTTAAACTATTAGACTCTGGAATATGCTTATAGATTTCTTAAGTCTAACAGTGCAAAGCTGTTAAAGTCAATGATTAGCACCTCCTCTGTAAATTTGCTTTGCTCCATTTTTAGGCACTTTTGAAAAATTATTAACATTAAGCGACTTATGTAGAATCGCAGTTTTTAGTTCTATGCTCAATTTTATGCCCTATACTAAGATTGTATAGGGCATATTATTATTTTAGTTTTTACCTTGAATATATGCATATTTAACTTCTGAAGTACCAAATAATGGAGACATTAAGTTCTTGACATACTTCGCCCTAAATGTATTTCTCTGTCTATATACTGTAGGAGCTATAACAGCATCTTCGTATAGTAATATATGTTCTGCCTTCATAAAACATTCAAGTCTTTTTTTAGGGTCTAATATACTTTGTGCTTCTGCTATAATAGAATCATATTCTTCGTTCACCCAACCTGTTGGTACCATACGAGCATTTGAAAGCCACATATCTAAGAATGTCATTGGATCATTGTAGTCTCCTATCCAAGCCATTCCACCTATTTGATAGTCCATTTCTTCAGTTAATTTTTGGAATATAGGCCATTCAACATACTTAGCTTTCATATTTATACCTAAATTCTTTTTAAGCATTTGTTGGCAGTACTCAGCATAATTTCTATCCCATTGAGTCGTGCCTGTCATCAACATTGTTACTGTATGCTTTGAAGGATCAGGATCTAAGCCTAATTCTTTTAAACCCTTTATTAACAATTCCTTTGGATCAGGATTTTCTTTTTTTAACTTTCTAAGTGGTTCTACTTGTGCAAGATCTCTATAATCTTTTCCATCTATTTGTAATGACGGTGGTACCCAACCATATGCTGCTTTGTATAAACCATGGAATATAACCTCAGCCATGTCTTCTCTAGTAATTGATAATGAAAACGCCTTTCTTATATTGGCATTTTTAAATAATTCATCCTTTTGATTATAGAATTGATAGTTAGTTGATGGGTCATATCCCTGAAGTCTTTTGAATTTACCACTTTTCTCAAATTTTTCTATCCATTCTGTTTTTGATACTCCACATGAATCTATTGTTCCATTGTATAATGCATTGTATCTTGCATTAGGCTCATTTATAACCTTATAATTAACTCTCTGAAGTTTTACGCTATCTTTATCCCAATAGGTATCACTTTTAACTATTGATATTTCATTATTGTGAACCCATTTGTCCATTTTAAATGGTCCGCAACCTATAATTTTGTCAGCTTCCGTACCATAGGTATCACCATACTTTTCAATTATGTCTTTACGTTGTGGTAACATAGTCTTAAAATATGTTAATTGTGCAAAATAAGCACATGGAGCTTTAAGTGTAAATTCTAATGTCTTATCATTTAAGGCTTTTATACCAACTTCTTCGGCAGTTGCTTCGCCTGCATTATATTCTAAAGCTCCCTTTATAGGTGCTAATAGATAAGCATACTGAGATGCGGTCTTAGGATCCAAAACTCTCTTTATGCCATATTCAAAATCATGTGCTGTAACAGGCTTTCCATCTTCCCAGTTGAAATCTCTTAAATGGAAGGTCCATACTGTACCATCATCATTTATATCCCAATTTTTTGCTGCTGCTGGTTTTATAACGTCATTTCCATTTTCATCTTGCTCAATTCTTGTTAAATTTTCAGTTATTTCTGTTAATATCATCGCTGAATCAACATCTGTACTTTTAGCAGTGTCTAAAGATTTAGGCTCGGAAGTATAAAGATTGATTACCTGATCTTTGTCAATCTTTGGTTCTGTTGAACCTTGACTTTCGTTTTCTTGATTGCTATCCTGCCCTTGGCTATTTTCTTGATTTTCTTGTCCTGTAGGTTGTGATTGTTCATTAGAACATCCTACAAAAAATGAACTAATTACAAAAACAACTACTAACAATAGAACTAATGACTTTTTACAATTCACAATATAACCCCCTTGTTTTAATTAAGTTTTATATATTTTGAAAGATATTATGTTCTTATTTGTTTTTTATTGTATATTTTATTTTTATTTTACATATTTTATTTTTATTTTTATTTTATCTTTATATTTCTTTTATTGTATTTATTCTACATTTTTTATATATTACCTTCTAGATATAACAAAATATGTTTGTAATTAACTAGTTTTTTATTCTTTTAGTTTAAGTTTGTTCTAGCATTTCTTTAATACTTTTTTAAAATGGTTCTATTTCTATATATTTATTAAAGCTTGTGTGAATTTATTTCTTTTTTATCATTGTGAATAAAAAACACTACTAATTCATTCACCTTTGGAAAACAAAAATAGGGTGCATCAAAATGAAGATTTTCAATATCTTGAATTTCATTCATTTTGATACACCCATAAATGAGCTATCTACGTTTTATAATAGTTCCTTTTTAACAACTACTATTTATTTTAAAGGTTTCATAGTTGGGAATAACAATACGTCTCTTATTGATGTCTGATTTGTTAAAATCATTATTAATCTATCAACACCAATACCCAAACCACCTGTTGGTGGAAGTCCTACTTCTAATGCATTTATAAAATCTAAATCCATCATATGAGCTTCGTCGTCTCCAGCTTCTCTTTGTTTAAGTTGAGCCTCAAATCTGCCTTTTTGATCTATTGGATCATTAAGCTCTGAAAATGCATTTGCAATCTCCCATGTATTTGCAAAAGCTTCAAATCTATGAGTTCTTCTTGGGTCTTCTGGATCTCTTTTTGAAAGTGGAGAAATCTCAACTGGATGATGAGTTATAAATGTTGGTTGTTTTAAATGTTGCTCACCATATTCTTCAAAAAGTTCACTTATAACATGGCCTCTTGTCATACATGGTTTTATTTCTATACCTTTTTCTTTAGCCACATTTATAGCTTCTTCATCAGTTTTTATATCTGAAAAATCAACTCCAGCATATTTAAGCACTGCTTCTTCCATAGTCATTCTGTTCCAAGGAGGTGTAAAGTCAATTTTTTCTCCTTGATATTCAACTACTGTAGTACCTAAAGCTTTTTCACATGCATATGCTACAACATTTTCAGTAATTCTCATCATATCTTCATAATCAGCGTAAGCTTCATACAATTCTATTGCAGTATACTCTGGGTTATGCTTTATTGACATTCCTTCGTTTCTAAACATTCTACCCATTTCGTATACTTTATCAAATCCACCAACAATCAATCTTTTTAAATACAGTTCATTTGCTATTCTTAAATACATATCTATATCTAATGTGTTGTGATGTGTAATAAATGGTTTTGCATTTGCCCCTCCTGCTATTGTATTTAAGATAGGGGTATCAACTTCAAGAAAACCTTTATTATCTAGATATTCTTTAATGGCTTTTATTATTTTTGATCTTAATATAAATGTGTTTTTTACTTCTGGATTAACTATCAAGTCAACATATCTTTGTCTATATCTTAAATCAGGATCTTTTAAACCATGCCATTTTTCAGGTAATATTTGTAATGATTTAGAAAGTAATATAACTTCCTCTGCTTTTACTGAAATTTCGCCTCTTTTTGTTTTAAAAATCTCACCTTTTACACCTATAATATCACCTATATCATAAGCTTTTAATAATTCATAGTCCTCTTCTCCTACTATGTCTTTCTTTGCATATATTTGAATTCTGCTTTTACTATCTTGAACGTCGTAAAAACCAACTTTTCCTTGACCTCTTTTTGACATTATTCTTCCTGCTATGCTTACTTTTTGACCTTCTAACTCTTCAAATTTTTCTTTAATCTCTACACTGTTATGTGATATATCATATTTTTCATTTATAAATGGATCTTTGCCAATTTCTCTAAGCTGATTTAATTTTTGTCTTCTCATTATCAGCATTTCATTAAGACTGTTATCATTTGTGTCCATTTGAATCTCTCCTATCTATTAATATCTAAAATTTCATATTCCATACTTCCATCTGGAACCTGTACTTCAATAATTTCTCCTTTTCTTCTACCTATAAGTGCTTCCCCTACTGGAGATTCATTTGATATTTTAAATTCATAAGGATCCGCTTCTGTTGAACCAACTATTGTATATTCTATTTCTTCATCAAATTCTAAATCTTTTACTAAAACCTTTGATCCTACTCCTACTACTTCAACAGAAATTTGATCGTCATCGATAACTTCTGCATTCGCTCTCATATTCTCTAATTTAAATATTCTCTCTTCAACTTGTGCTTGTTCATTTTTGGCTTCATCATATTCGGAGTTTTCACTGATATCTCCAAATGCAAGTGCTGTTTTTATTCTCTCTGAAACTTCTTTTCTTTTCTTTGTTTTTAAGTAATCTAATTCCTCTTCAATTTTTTTTAATCCATCAATCGTTAAAATAACTTGTTTATCAGACACTTACTCTCTCTCCCTTTCAATAATTTTAAAGGAACAAAATCTATGTTCATTAAATAGAACACGACTTTGTTAAATATTAAGTATTAAAACATTTGTACTATATTAATATATATTATGAAATTTACAAAGATTGCCTTAATTATATGTTGATTATTATAATTTAGTAATACACCATTGTCAAGAGTAATAAATACCTATATCTTATTTTATTATGATATTTAATAGCTTTTAGTGTTATCAATAAAATTTAAATAATTTATTAGTTCTTTTATCATATACTCTTTTTCTACAAATGTATTGATTTTCCCTCTTATCTCAGCAGAATTTTTCATACCTTTTGTATACCATCCTATATGCTTTCTCATTTCTCTTACTGCTATATCTTCTCTTTTTATAGAACATAATAGTTCAAGATGTTTTATAGCCATATTAATTCTTTCTTCATTTGATGGAGCTAGTATACTTTTATCATCTTTTAACAAACCTATCGTTCTTTCAAATATCCAAGGGTTGCCTCTACTACCACGCCCTATCATAATAGCATCGCATTTCGTATAATCAATCATAGCTTTTGCATCCTCAGGTGTAAATATATCTCCATTGCCTATTACAGGAATTTTCACCTTATCTTTTACTGATTTTATAACATCCCAATTTGCTTTTCCGCTATAATACTGTTCTCTAGTTCTTCCATGAACAGTTATAGCGGATGCACCTGCCTGTTCTACTAATTTTGATATTTCTACTGCATTTATGTTATCGTTATCCCAACCTATTCTTATTTTCACTGTTATAGGTTTTTCTGAAACTTTAACTAATGCTTCAATTATTTTTTTTATTAGCTTTGGTTTTTTTAATAAAGCACTACCATCACCGTTTTTTACTATTTTCGGAACAGGACATCCCATGTTTATATCTATGATATCAATATCTTCTCTTTTATTTAATTTATCATAGACTACGTTACTCATTATATCTGGGTCAGAACCAAATATTTGGACAGCTATTGGTCTTTCTATCTCGCTTATCTCTAGCAATTTATTTGTTTTTTTATCACCATAGTACATACCTTTACAGCTAACCATTTCACTGTAAACTAAACCAGCACCCTTTTGCTTACATAATATACGAAATGCCATGTCAGTTATACCAGCTAAGGGAGCTAAAAAAACATTGTTTTCAATTTTAATATTACCAATTTTCATCTAATCACCCTGTAATATCATTAATTATTTTTCTTTTGTTCGTTTTTTATAATAATTTAATTCTAAATATTATTATATATTCTATTAGCGAAATATTTCAAATAATTTTTATGCTTTTGTTCTAATTATACAAAAATATATGTTATTTCCAATGTAATTATTAATAGGCTATAATATATATTATAAATAATATGTATTAAACGGTAACTAATTATACCGTTTATTGTAATCTCTTAAAGTATATATATTCAATCATAAATTAAAACCTGTGAATTTACACAGGTTTTAATTACTAAAATCTGCAATTTTATGTGTCTCTTACTCCTCTTTGAAGAAATTTATTTCTTTGGATTACTGTTCATTTCATATAGTATTCGTAATCCTTCCAATGTTAAAAGTTTATCTACTTTTGTAATAGTTTTTGATTCTGTTGATATTAGAGTTGATAACCCTCCTGTTGCTATTACATTATTAACTTCTTCTTCAAGTTCATCTTTCATTCTTTGAACTATATAATCAATTAATCCAACATATCCATATATCATACCAGATTGCATGCTTACTATTGTATTTCTACCTATAACTTTTTTAGGCTTCTTTATTTCTATTTTTGGAAGTTTGGCAGTTCTGTTTACTAATGCCTCACTAGCAATTTTTAAACCTGGCGTAATTACGCCTCCTAAATATTCTCCTTGTTTTGACACAGCACAAAATGTTATGGCAGTCCCAATATCTACAATTATCAATGGACCACCGTATTTATTATAAGCAGAAACTGCATTAACTATCCTATCTGCTCCAAGTTGTCTAGGGTTATCGTATTTAATATTCATTCCTGTTTTGATTCCTGGACCTACTATTATAGGGTTTTTATTGCAGTATTTTATGCTCATAGCTTTTAATGAATACATAATATTAGGAACTACAGAGGATATTACAACTGCTTCTACATCTTTTAATGATAAACCATTGTATTTAAACAACCCATCTATAATCATACCGAATTCATCAGATGTTTTTTGTCTATCAGTTTCTATTCTCCAATAATTTACTAATTTCTTCGATTCGTATACTCCTAATACAATATTTGTATTCCCAACATCAAAAACTAAAATCAATTTTGTCACCTTCTTCAATATATTTATCCTATGTTAAGTTCTATTTCTTATTTTTTAAACCCATTACTACACCTGTTACAATTAACATTGCTACTATTATCTCAGGAATTCCATTTGTTATTCCTATACCTAATATTACTTTACCTGCTGTTGATGTACTATAGCCTAATTTTTCAACAAAGTCGGCTGCATAAATAAAATATATCATGAAAAGAACTCCAACAGTATTAGTTAATGTTCCTATAGCTGCTGAAACAACTACTTCTAAAGCTTGATCTTTAAATTTTCTATATGAATAAATTCCTAATATTAGTATGAAAATTATCAATAATCCTTCAATCGTTTTTGTAGCTGTACTAATTTCATCAATTTTTATATCTGTGTAAAACTTGTTAAATAGATAGGCTAATGATGATAACCAAATAATAATTAGAGTAAAAACAGATGTCTTTCTACCAATCTTTTTGAAAGCTTCATAAGAATAGTATGCTGTTATTCCTATTAACATTCTAGGTAAAATTGAAACTAATGGATTCAAAAACACAAAAGAAACTGGTGTTGGGTTTGTAGCTGCTTGAAACATACTGAATAGACCAAATATTATTCCTACTAAGACTCCTACCACTGGACCTTCTACTATAGCTCCTATTATAACTGGAATGTGCATAATAGTTGCTCTTGTAGGTCCTATTGGTATAAAACCCAAAGGAGTCAATCCTAATACCATCGAAATAGCTCCAAGCATACCAACTACAGCCAGTTTTCTAATTGAAAAAGACTTAATTTTTTGCATGTTATAACCTCCCATTCTAGTTCCTTTTAAAGGATACTAGTCGTTTTATTTTAGTTTTGAAACAGTCTAGCTCTTTTAAAAAGATGCCAGCTTGCTTACATATTCATATTTTAACAACTTATACTCATAAAATCAAATAGGATTTTACAACTATATTATTTTTTTTTATTAATATCTTTGTACGATAAAATATCATTACAGCTACAAGCTGATTTAATTGAGTTATTTACAGCTTTAGCCACAGCTTCAGCTCCCATTGTTCCTATTAAATTTATATCTGCCTCAACTTTTCCTGTAGCTATAGAAAATATGGTATCACCGTCAAACATTGTATGTATTGGGTTTATCGTTCTTGCAAGACCATTATGAGCCATTTGTGCAATTTTGTTTGCTTGTGCCTTATTTAATTTTGCATTTGTAGCTACGACACCTATAGTTGTGTTTTTCATTGAAAATCCTTGTAATTGCTTATTTTTTTTCATTATATTATAAGTATTAAGCTGCCTATTTTCTTTATAATCATACACGCCTGCTAATATTTTGCCACTTTCAAAATCAAATACATCGCCAAAACTATTTGTAATTATCAATGCTGCTACCCATAAATCTCCTACATTTATACTAACGCTACCTAAACCAGATTTCATAGCATTATTAGCGCCCAAAATTTTTCCTACTGTTGCACCTGTTCCCCCTCCAATACATCCTTGTCTGTTTTCATCATATGATGCATTCTTGCAAGCTTCATATCCCATGTCATAATCTGGTCTAATTGTGTAATCACCTATTAATAAATCAAAAATAACAGCTCCACATACTATAGGTACTTTTGTTACTCCTACATCAAAACCAATATCGTTATCCTCTAAATATTTCATCATACCTGAAGCACAATCAAGTCCGTACGCACTTCCACCTGCTAAAGCTATTCCATGAATCTTATCTACTAAATTTTCAGGTTTTAATAAATCCGTTTCTCTAGTACCTGGTGCAGATCCTCTTACATCTACTCCAGCTACTGCACCCTCAGGACAAATAATAACTGTACATCCTGTTATGCCTTGATCACTTTGTGCGTGACCTACTTTTATACCTTTTACATCAGTTAAATAGCCATTATACATACCAATCTAGCCCCCTTACAGAAACTTCTCCTGAGATAATATTTCCTTTTGTACCATCATCATACTTAACTACAAGCTCGCCTTTGTCATTTAAATCTAAAGCCTTAGCTAATACTTTCTTTCCTTTAGAAATTATACTTATTTGTTTACCCAATAATATAGATGCTTGTTTACAAATGTTAATCGCGTGCTTTATATTGTTATTGTATACAAAATCATTATAAAGCTGTTCGAAGTTGTTTAAAATTTCAGCAACTAGCTCTTTTCTAGAAATTAAACTATTTGCTTCTATTTTTAATGATGTTGCAATACCTTTTATTTCTTCGTTTATTTCGTCTTCTTCTAAATTTGCATTTATACCCATTCCCATTATTATATAATTAATTCTGCTTAATTCAGCATTCATTTCTGTCAATATACCGCAAACCTTTCTACTATTAATAACTATGTCATTAGGCCACTTTATATAAGCATTTAACCCCATGTTTTTTATAGCACTATAAACTGCCGCTGCACCTATTTGAGTAACTATAGCAGCGTCTGAGGGCTCTATATTGGGCTTCAAAATGATAGACATCCAAATACCTTTACTCTTTGGTGATATCCACCGCCTGCCTAGTCTTCCTTTTCCACCTGTCTGTTCTTCACTAATTACAATACATCCTTCTTGAATGTCTACATTTGATGCTAATTCTTTAGCTTTTTTATTTGTAGAATCTATTGTATCTAAATGAAATATTGTTCTTCCAATATATGATGTTTTAAGATAAGGCTGTATTTCAGATAAAGTTAGTATATCTGGTGCTGATATTAATTTATAACCTTTGTTTGATACAGACTCAATATTGTAACCTTCTTTTCTAAGTATATTAATATGTTTCCATATAGCTGTTCTGCTAACTCCTAATTTATCACTTATTTTTTGACCCGATATAAAATCATTTTCTTCTTTTAGTAAATTTAATATCTGCTCTTTCATGTTTATATCCATTCCTTTCGCTTTGCTCCTTTATAAACTAATGTTATTTATATAATTTGCCTATTTGAGTAGTTAATGAATAGTTCATAGCATGTTTTTAATTTATAATCATAAGACGTCTAGTTATAATTATTTCTAATATTCTTGTCAAAATATAAATTATTGGTATACCAATCCTAAATTTATTTTTCTTTATTTTATGCTTAAATATGATCATACCAATTAATATTCCTAACCCTCCACCAAACCAAGAAAGAATAAAAAAGGTTGATTCTCTAATTCTACTTTTTTTATTTTTAGCTTTCATTTTATCATAGCCCATTAGAACATAACAAACAATATTAATTAATATTAGATAAATCCAAAAAGTAAACTGTGCTATTGAAAATCCCATTATGTTTAATTTGAACATTTCAAAATATACTTTCATTTTATCATCCTTTATATTTTTTAACTTTCATTTAAATTTTATCATTTGTTTCTTTTGTTAACAACTTAACTTTTTATTGAAACTCATCAAGCTATAGTTTAATTTTTAATTCACCCGCTTATATAAGTAGTATCTTAAAAATTAATAAACTAAACTTTTTTTAGGAATTTTCTCTAAATTTTTATTTAAAACTAATATATAAAACCTAGAATATTTGTATAAGGTTTGATACTATAAGCAGTATCTATATGGTTGCTAGTTAATAATGTGAATTTATGTTTACCATCCAGGCTGGTATTAAATGTATTTAAAATTGTACCTTTATAGTTATTTATATTATATACCTTTTATATTCTTTATTTCAATATTTTACTATATTAAAAACGATTTATTGATTTCTGTTTTATAGATTTTTTTAAGCTTTTTCCTATTTTGAATAAATGTAGCTTTCTTTAATATGAGATGAGTCTTTTTTTCTTAAAGAATGTAAACTCTCAATCATATAATTGGAATACTTAAATTTTAATATTTTTTAAACAATAACAAAATAACCTCCAATTATTCGACTGAAGGTCATTTTTGCACTGTTTTTCTATTTTTCAACTGCAAATATTAACTCTGCCTCTGCTGCAACTTCATCACCAACATATGCTACTGCACTGCCTATGCCTACTGTTCCTTTCACTCTTGTAATCTCTGTCTCTAGCCTCAATACATCTCCTGGCAAAACCTTTCTTTTAAACTTTGCTTTTTTTATTCCTCCAAAATATGCTGTTTTCCCTTTATTTTCTTTAAGACTTAGTATTGCTACTGCACCTGTTTGGGCTAATGCTTCTATTATTAATACTCCCGGCATTACATGTTCTTTGGGAAAATGCCCTAAAAAAAAGTATTCGTTTACTGTTACACATTTATATCCTACTGCTCTTTTGCCCGGCTCTAATTCTTCTATTTTATCTACTAATAAGAATGGATATCTATGTGGTATTATTTCTTGTATTTGATTGCTGTTTAGCATTTTTTTAATCCTCCCATTTCTTTAATAACAATACTGCATTATGTCCTCCAAATCCTAATGAATTTGACATTGCATATTTTAAATCTGCTTTTCT
>NZ_LOHE01000108.1 GCF_001559865.1 Abyssisolibacter fermentans | reverse complement strand
TCTTGTAACGGTTTATTCAGCATGTTTACTAAATCTCCGATAGTTTGTGTTTTGTCTTCTATAAATGTTTTTATTATTTTTTCTAAAATTTTTACCCCAAATTCATTAAAATGTAGTATACTATCATACATAAGAAAGCACCATCCTTTTGTTTTATTTGTTTTGTCAAACTTATATTATCACAAAAGGGTGCTTTCTTTTTTTATTTTTTCCTACAATAACTTTACGCTAACTTTTTTTTCACTTTACATGCTTCTTGATGCTACTAAATTTATACCTGTGTTTAATATATTCTCTATTATTACATCTCCTACTGATATTGGAGCATTTACAACAACTTTATTTATTTCTTCCATACATTTAAAATTCAAATCTTTAGGTATTGCACCATCAGTCTTTACAGGTAATCTCTTTAAAATACCATTTTCTATTTTAACAGTAGATGTAATAACTCTAGTAGGATTAGTCAACTCTTCAACAGCGTATTTTTCTCCTCTTTTGCATATATTACCTGATACTTTGTATCCACTCTCTGAGCTTTTATCATCTTCTACAGTCAAATGACATCCCATTGGGCATGTTATACAAATCATTTCTTTTTTCATTTACTATGCCTCCTTTATAGATACAGTTATTTGTTCTATATCCTTACCTTTTATTAAATTAGAATCTATTTTAACAATCTCCATTTCACCCGGAGCTAAATGTTTTTTCTTGATTTCCTTTATCACTTTGCCATCAGCTTTGACTTCCATTTTTACATTTTTATATACATTTCTAACTCTCATAAACAACTCTAGATTATCTTCTAAATTTTCTTCTCTGATTATTTGAGGTACTATATACCCGATACCATTTCCCGCACTTGAAGTTATATATTTATCACAAGCTTTAAGCTCACCTTTAACATATTTAGCTGCATTTTTACCTGCTCTTTTACTTTCAGCAGTAACGAAATCAACCAAGTCATGAACATGAACTACATTCCCACTTGCAAAAACACCTTCTATAGAAGTTTCCATACTTTCATTAACTACAGGTCCTGACGTAACTCTATCAAGCTTTATACCTGCATTTTTAGATATTTCATTCTCAGGTATAAGTCCAACAGATAGCAATAAAGTATCGCAAACAAATTCTTTTTCAGTTCCTTTAATAAGTTTTCTGTTTTCATCAACCTGTGCAATAACTACACCTTCAACTCTATCTTTTCCCTTGACTTCAACAACTGTGTGACTTAACATCAAAGGAATGTTATAATCTTCTAAACATTGAACTATATTTCTAGTAAGCCCTCCTGAAAATGGCATTAATTCAGCTACAGCTAAAACTTCTGCTCCCTCTAGAGTAAGTCTTCTAGCCATAATCAACCCAATATCTCCTGAACCTAAAATAACTACTTTTTTTCCTACCATGTACCCTTCCATGTTAATAAATCTTTGAGCCATACCTGCTGTATAAACTCCAGCTGGTCTATATCCAGGAATATTGATAGCACCTCTAGTTCTTTCTCTACAACCCATTGCTAAAATAACAGCCTTTGCATTAATCTTTACAAAGCCGTCAACTGAATTGATAGCACTTACTACTTTATCATCAGAAATATCTAAAACCATAGTATCTAATTTGTACTCTATATTCATTTCTTTAAGCTTTTCAATAAACCTCTGAGCATACTCCGGTCCTGTTAATTCTTCTTTAAATACGTGAAGTCCAAAACCATTATGAATACACTGCTGTAATATACCTCCAAGTTCTCTGTCTCTTTCTATAACTAATATACTTTTTACACCGTTCTCTCTTGCTTCGATAGCTGCTGCCAGACCTGCGGGTCCTCCGCCAACTACAACAATATCATAATTCAACATTGATATACCTCCTGCCACAATTTAGTTAATTACGAAATGCTACACTCCTCAATAATACTACTTTTAAATTTGTTGCAAAAACTAACAATATAGTCACTAGGGAAACATCTAATGTTTCTTTGAAAGCGTGACTTCAAGAGTTCGTTTCTTCATCGCTCTCACTTTAATAAATATGTTGCTCTCTACTCACTGCATTCCTAGGAGTAAGTGATTCACTCAAAATCATAGATTTTGGTTCTCTACTCAAAACGAGCTCTTGCCCAGCCGTCAAAGATTATAAGATGGTTCCCCTCGCCAAAAAATTATGAGCTAAACATTAAAAGTTATTCATTTTATTTAATATGCATTTTGCATCTACCTATAATCTAATTTGTCTTTGTTTCATTTGTGATAATATAAGAATTCTTTTCAGATTTAACAATAGTTGAAATATCAACATCTAACTCACGAGCTAATATCTCCATAACTCTAGGACCACAGAATCCGCCTTGACATCTTCCCATACCTGGTCTTGCTCTTCTCTTAACTCCATCAACAGTTCTAGCTCCAACTTTTCTTTGGATTATATCTACTATTTCTCCTTCTGTGATATTTTCACATCTGCATATTATTCTTCCATATCTTGAATCCTTCTTTATTACCTCAGCCTTTTGTTCATCAGTAAGCTCCATAAATCTTATCACTGGTCTTCTAACAGGATTAAAGTTTTTATTCTCTTTAATATCACCAGTAATATCAAATAATAATTTTACAACATAATCTGCAATAGCAGGAGATGCAGATAATCCAGGTGATTTAATTCCTGCAACATTTATAAATCCTTTTGCATCTTTAGCCTCAGCAATTATGAAATCTCCACCCGTTGGTTCAGCTCTTAACCCTGCAAAAGATGTTATTACTTGATTAAACGGAATGTTATCACATGATTTAGCAGCATATTCTCTTACAAGATTCATTCTATCAGATGTAGTACTTATATCTTCTTTATCATCAATATCCTGTGAATCAGGACCTACTAACAAATTACCATGAACAGTAGGTGTTATCAGTACACCCTTGCCTAATTTAGTAGGGCATTGGAATATTACAGAGTTAAACAGATTTCCTGCACTCTTATCCAATAAATAATATTGACCTTTTCTCGGAGTAATCTTAAATTCTGGCTCTGCTACCATAGCATTTATTTTATCCGCATATACACCAGCACAGTTTATAACATATTTTGCATCTATTTCACCATCATTAGTAGTGATTTTATAACCATCAGTTGTTTTATTGATGTTTTTCACCTCATTGTTCAATCTTATTTCAACACCATTTTCAACTGCATTCTCAGCTAAAGCAACAGCAAGCTCCCACGGTCCAACTATACCCGCAGTAGGCGCTTGTAAAGCTCCAACAACATTTTCACTAATGTTTGGTTCTAAAGCTCTAGCTTCATCACCATTTAATATTTTTAAATCTGGTATATTTAACTTCAATCCATTTTTATATAATTTATCTAAGGTTTTCATATCTTCATCATCAAATCCTAAAACTAAAGAACCTATTCTTTTAAAAGGTACATCCAGTTCACTACAAACTTTGTCAAACATAGAGTTTCCTAAAGCATTAAGTTTTCCTTTTAAGCTATCATAATCTGCATCATAACCCGCATGAACAATAGCACTATTTGCCTTAGTAGTTCCATTTGCAACATCATTATCTTTTTCAACTATTACAATTTTCAAATCATATCGAGATAATTCTCTTGCAATAAAAGTTCCTATTACACCTGCTCCAATCACAGCAACATCATACATATAAAACCCCTCCACTTATGGTATTAAGAATATTTATATAAGCAAAAAAGCCGTCACAAATATTCCCCATAGTTAATGGAAAAATTTGAAACGGCTCTCCTATTCTCTTAGCCAATATTCTATTGTTAATTTCAGTATAGCACATTAAACTATTATTGTAAATAAAATTATATTGATAAATTATTAACTTACTCGTAGACATTACTCTTATTTGATGTTATACTATTAACGAACAGAACACAAATATTTCAAAAGGCTCACATAATAAATGTGATTAAAAGGGAAGTCAAGTGAAATTCTTGCACAGCCCCCGCTGCCGTAATTACTTGTTTGATATCAAAATGCCACTGAATTATTTTGGGAAGGCGATATTCAAGCTATAAGTAAGAGTCGGAAGACCTACCTTTATGAAAATATACAATCATACTTCGGTGGGAAGTATAGTATAGCATTTTAGTCTAAACTAACTATGTCTATAATACCGCCTTTATGGCGGTTTTTTTATGTTGTTCCCTACGAAGTAACCCCTACCATTTATATTAGGGCAAATAAATAATTTTTGCCCTAATAAATATTAATATAAGAGGAGTGTTACACATGAAAAAGTTATTATTATTATTATTAGTTTCAGTTTTATCTTTTAGTTTACTAGCAGGTTGTTCTAATTCTAAAACAACAGGAACAGAGCAAAATAATGAAAAAGAGGTTTCTAAATGTGACCCAAACAAAAAAGCAGTACTTGTAGTCAGCTTTGGTACAAGCCACAATGAAACACGCAAATTAACAATAGAAGCAACAGAAGCAAAAATAGCAAAAGCATTTCCTGATTATGATTTCAAAAAAGCATTTACATCTCAGTTTATAATTAACAAACTGAAAAAAAGAGATGGTTTAGAAATAGATAATGTAAAGCAAGCACTAGAAAAACTTGTAAGTGAAGGCTATGGTGAAGTACTCATTCAATCACTACATGTAATGAATGGAGCTGAATACCACGACACCCTTGAATTAGTTAACAATTATAAAGATAAATTCGAAAAAATAACATTTGGTAATCCCTTGTTAACAAGTCCTGAAGATTACATGAATTTAGTTGATGTACTTTCAAAAGAAATCCCAACACTTAAAGAAGATGAAGCATTATTCTTCATGGGACATGGTACACATCATTTTTCAAATTCAGCATATGCGTGCTTAGATTACACATTCAAATATAAAGGCTATGATAATATTTATATCGGAACTGTAGAAGGTTATCCATCATTAGATACACTATTAGATATTACAAAAGATAAGAATTACAAGAAAATTTACTTAATGCCACTAATGGTAGTAGCTGGTGATCATGCAAAGAATGACATGGCAGGAGACGAAGAAGATTCATGGAAAATGATTTTAGAAAGCAAAGGTTATAAAGTAGAACCAATAATAAAAGGTTTAGGTCAAATAGAAGGAGTTCAAGACTTATATATCCAGCACCTAAAAGATTCTTTAAATACTCAAGAAGCAGAATAAGATAATATTTTTAAAAAGGAAATTTCCACATTTATATATAAGTAAGCACTCATTAAAAACCTCACTAAAGCCTGAGTCTAATACTAACTCAGGCTTTTTCATTTAGACTCTAAGAAAATTAAGTTTCAAAAAAATAAATGTAATAAAAAAGGCTGATATATTAAATACCATATGAGTTAAGATACTATGCTCAACATCTTTTTTATATAATATGTAACTAAAAGCTAATCCTGCTGGTAATACTTGAACATATTTAATCCAGTTATTAGCTAAAGTTCCAGAATGCAAATACATCCATGTAATAGTTGGAATAAGAACAGCAAGCACTATTGATATTTTTCTTTTTTTCCCAAACCAACGTAAAAATATATTAATTGCAAAAAATCGATAAATTATTTCTTCACTTAGAGGTGCTATTAAGCAAATAACTATAATATTATTTATTACAGCAATCAATTTTGATCCTGATCCTTGCAACAAATCCCCTGCTAAATTATCATTCATTTCAGGTTTAAAAATACCAAATACCAATGTTGTCCAAATTAATAATATAAGACTAGTTTTAAAAATCAACGCCCAATCTATATTTTTAAAACTAAATTTTCCTTTCAAATAACTGCTTCCTGTTAACCAATTTATATCTGATAATGATTGTGCTACTCTTAATTCTCCTTTTAATATAGCATAGTTAATAAACAACCCTAAAAACAAGCCTGTTACAAAAAACGGGTCCAAATTTTTATATGTAATATTTATCAATATAAGATTAACAAAACTTAGTGCTGTAATAGTCATTGCTATTTTTTTACATTTAGCTTTATATTTAAGCGAATACTCTTTAGTAGGTTTATAAAAAATAATCAAAAAAACTAGTATCACAATTCCAATTAAAAACTCTGAAAAACTATTAATCGATAGATGCATGAAATTTCTCCCCCTTTATATATATAATTCAACAATCTATAAATACACACATCTACATTATTTCTATATTTATTATCAAAACCCTTTTATTTCTTGTAAAATATCGCTCTTTTTTGTTAAAACATAATAATATTCGGAATATATTGTTACTTCGTAATAGATTAAAACAAAAGCGTCTAAGGTCGCGTTAATATTGATTGTTCATATAATTTTTTCTAATCACATCTACTCTAATCAAACAGTAATCAACTGCTCTAGTAACTGTTTCAACCAACAAATTCACTAGGGCTCAATCTGAGGTTTCTTTGTAGGTGACTTTTAAGAAGTAATTTTTTCAATGCTTCTATAAAATGATAAAAATTACTTCTTTACAGGAACAGCAAAGATTCTCAGATTCGTGTCCCTCTCCACTTGGTAATGAATCTCCATCATTTAATAGCTTCGCACTTACAACGACTGACCCTAAAGAAATCAAACCATTAAATCCTTTAGAAGCTACAAGACATTTTTTGACCACGACATTGATGCCTATATTTTTTCATCTTTATATTATCATAAAAA
>NZ_LOHE01000107.1 GCF_001559865.1 Abyssisolibacter fermentans | reverse complement strand
ACTTTGGAAGTATCATATCATATATAAGCTATTTTTATATTTAGGAAAGGACTATTTATTTAATAAGAGTTCAAAAAATTATAATAGTTAGAGTAAAGTAAAACTTTGAGGTAAGTGTTGTAGCTCAAGTTAAAAAATTGCTCCTTAAAAGTACCTGCAAAGAAATCTCAGATTAAACCCTAGTAAATTTATTGTTTGGAATAGTTGTTATATCTTATTTTTAAAACAAAAACTATTGCATATATCCATATATCGTAATATAATAATATATGGATAATAAAATATATTTATGGAGGGTTTATTTATGAAAAAGAGAAAATCTCATATGAGTTGGTCGTGGATATTTATAGTAAGTTTTTTTGTATTATCAATACTGGACTTTAGATTTGGAATATTAGGATTTATATGCATGGGTATGCCAATGTATCATGCTATAAAAGGGAGAGGAAAAATTCATTGTTCACATTATTGCCCAAGAGGATCTTTTTTAGGAAAGTTTTTGCAAAAAATTAGTTTGAATAATAATATGCCTAGCTGGATGAGAAGTAAAGCTGCCAAGAATTCTTTATTAGTTTTAATGATAACTATGTTTACAATTTCTATGATACATTCTTATGGAAGCTTTAGTAAAATAGCTTTTAGTTTATTTAGATTTATGGGAGTTTCATTTATTGTTGGTATTCTGATGGGAGTTATATTTAAACCAAGGAGTTGGTGTATTGTTTGTCCA
Source organism: Abyssisolibacter fermentans (assembly GCF_001559865.1). NCBI lineage: Bacteria > Bacillati > Bacillota > Clostridia > Eubacteriales > Clostridiaceae > Abyssisolibacter > Abyssisolibacter fermentans. The sequence goes on along the minus strand of NZ_LOHE01000107.1, from coordinate 9,393 downwards.
ATGGGTCATGGTGCAAATTTAATAAAAAAAGCCCAAGCTTCCAAAGTAAATAAAGAAATAAAAAAAGTTTCATAAAAAATAAATTTAGCAATAAAGTTATTTTCTGAATAGAGTGATAATTTATACATGTATAAAAATAATTTATAAAATAAAATATATTTTTAAAATTGTATTAAATTTAATATTAATATATTTAAATATTGACTTAATAATGTTATAATCAATGTAGATAGTAATCTGATAAATGTATATTAGATAAATCAAATGAGTTATTAGATTTATTTTAACGATTGACATTTACGAGTATTATAAATATAATTCTACTTGGAATGAGTTAATATAATTATTATTTTGTGTATAGATTATTATTTGAAAGGAGAAATTTATGCAGCGAAAACAAAATATTATGGTTTGTGTAACTCAGCAAAAAACTTGTGAAAGATTGATTTTAAGTGGTCATAAATTAATTAAGAATGAAAATGATAAGCTTTATGTTATACATGTTGTTAATGAAAAAGATAAGTTTCTAAATAATTCTAGTGATGGAGACGCTTTAGAATATTTATTTAGAGTATCAAAGGAAGCTGGAGCGGAGCTTACAGTAATTAGATCTAAAGATGTTATAAAAGCAATTTCTGATTTTGCTACTAAAAGAGAAGTTACAGATATAGTTATGGGTGTTTCACCAGATGGTGAAGAATTTGAAGAACATCCAATAGCATTTAAATTGAAGAAAATGCTTCCTAACTTAGAATTTGTAATAATATAGGACTAGGAGCATAAAATACACATAAATAATCTAATTTCATTGTGAAAGAAGGATTTTTTTAGCACATTGTCGAAGCAATATTTAATTGAACAATGTGTTTTTTTTATTGTAGAATCATACAGTTATTTTACGGAAAGTTAAGAATGTATTTAATTTACATAATATGAAGGCGTATGAGATCTATAGTAGAAAATTACAAGTTAATTTGTTTTTTGTATGAGCTAAAATTTCTATATAAAAAATACAATATATAAGTTAGAGGGGAAGATTATTATGGTTGATCATGTATTTAAGGATTTAGAAATTCTTGATATATTTTATGAAAATGATATGCAAAAGATTTTTATTTGTAGAGATAAAAAAGATAGTGAAAAAGTTTATGTTAATTCAATAATAGACAAAGAAATTTTAGAGAATATCAGTCTTCAAGGCTTAAAAGATGTATTCCCTAAAATTAAAGATGTAAAAGAATTTAGTAATAAAGTATTTATAGTATCCAAATATAATGATAATAATTTAGATACTTATCTTAAAGAAAATCATTTAAGTTTAAGCAAACAATTTAGCATTACTGAAAAAATAATGAATAAAATAGATAGTTATGATAACTTATCAAATTTTATGGTACAGGGGTTAGTAAATAAATATAATTTTCACGTTGATGTTTATGATGAAATAAATGATTTAGGGCTTTTTATTTTTGATAATGAACTTATTAATAATGCTCCTAATAGTTTTACAAAACCTCTTGCAGAAATCATTTCATATATTTTTACAGGTGAAGATAATAAAGAAGCTAGAGATGAAGGTTTGATACCACCTGATGTAAGTTCTATAATTAGTAAATGTAATGAAGAAGATTATATAGATATTGAAGAGTGTATAAAGGATTTTAAGGGATCTCAAATATATGGTTTAGTAAATTCGAAACCAGAAGGCGAAATAGAAAATGAGACTGAATCAGTAGAACAAATAATTGATGAAGATAGTAACAAGAATACAGATTCAGATTATAGAAGAAAGACAAGTGAGTTGAGAAATAATTTGTATACATATACAAGAAGAAGAAAACCAAGAAAAGGTGTCATAGCTGGTTTAGCAGCAATAATAGTTATTGGGGGATTTATTGCTTTTGGGGGATTAGATTTATTTAAAGGTGATAAGAATCCTGAAAAACCAGACAAGCCAGTAATTGCAGATGATAGCCAAGGTAATAGCGGACAAGAAGATGTTATTGGAAATGATGATATTATTGGAGGAGATAATGACAATGTACCTGAGGATATCGACGAAGAAGTAATTGGTAATTTTTACAATGATGATTTTATAGCTAAATTTGCAGATGAGAAATTAGGATCATTGAGTAATGATAAAGTACATCGCGGACAGGATTCAATTAAGATATCTCATAATCAAGAGGGAGTAGCAGGTAAATATTTAGTAGCAGGAATAGATTTGGATGACAAATTCAAATCATATAAAGGTAAAAAATCAGAATTATCCTATTGGATGTATACAGATGAAGGACAAGAAGTGACAGTTACACTTGATTATTTAAAAGATGGTAACAAAATATCATCAACAAGCAAAAAAGTTTATATTCCACAAGGAACATGGGGACTAGCAAGCACTGAAATAAATAACAATAAAGCTGATTATGTAAAGGTATATGTAACGACTACAAAGAAAAGTAATATATGGATTGATACGTTGGATTTAGACATTCTTAAATAAATTGTATGTAAACCTGAGTTTGAGTAGCTCAGGTTTTAAGTTATTATGGAGAGATTAAATATGACAGATATAAAAATTGATAAAATAATTAAATCAAAGAGAAAAACAATTTCAATAATAATTGATGAAAACGCTGAATTAATTGTAAGGTGTCCATTAAATACATCTAAAGAATACATTGACAAAATAGTGGCGAAAAAATCCAAATGGATTAAAGAAAAACAAGAGCTTATTAAAAGTCGTAACAAAATATACGGTAAGAAAGAATTCGTTGACGGTGTAATTTTAATGTTTTTGGGTAAGAAATATAAATTACATGTAACAAATACTGTTCAAAATATTGATATTACAGATAGTAATATTTTATTGCCTAAAGCTTATAAAGACAATGCATATTCACATATTGTACAGTGGTATAAAAATCAAGCCATGCAAATAATTCTAGAGAGAGTAAAACATTATTCTAAAGAATTAGATATTAAATATAAGTCGGCTAAAATATCTAGTGCAAGGACAAGATGGGGATCTTGTAGCAGTAATAATACATTAAATTTTACGTATAGACTTGTAATGGCACCAATGTGTGTAATTGATTATGTAGTAGTACATGAGTTAATCCATATACTACAGCATAATCATTCAAAGCATTTTTGGGATGAAGTGAAAAAAGTTATGCCAGACTATCAAATACATAGAAAATGGCTAAAAGATAATCAAGGTATAATGAGATTTTGATTAACAAGCTTAGGAAATAATTTTATAAGATTTTTTGTAGTAACAACTAAGTAGCTGTCACAAGGCTCAAACTCAATTACTAATAAATCATGCTACATTATAGAAGTTAGTAAAAAAATGTATAACAAAGAGTAAAAAAAGCATTGAAGGAGTATTTATAGCATATATTTATGAATCGCATAATGTAACAAAGCATAAAGCCTTTCTTCGAAAATAAATAACAATTTTATAAAATTGTGGTATAATGAAATGTAGTATTAATACTGCATATAAGAGTTGTGTAATCAAGCTTAAATACGGTTTTGAAAAATATGTAAAAAGGTGATATTATGAAGAAAATAATGAGTATATTTTTAGTGATGATTTTTACATTAAATATTAATTGTGTAGCTATGTCTGAAAAAAGTAAAAATAAAGAAGAAATAGAAGAATTAGATGATATATATGAAATAGATGAAATGTTTGTAGATCTACAAAGCTATTATGATGATGACCTTAATATGTATGGGTATAAAAATGTTTTTGGGAAAGTTATAATAGAGCCTCAATTTACATCTGCACATAAATTCGATAAAGGAGTAGCTCTCGTTGAAGAAAAAAATGTATATAAATATATTGATGAAAAAGGTAATAATATATTCAATGAAGAATTTAAATATGCCAACCCCTTTAGTAATGGTTTGGCAGTAGTATGTAAAAATGATAAGTATGGATATATAAATAGAAAAGGACAATTAGTAATAGCCTATAAATATGACTATGCTAAAGATTTTGGAGAAAATAGTGCTATAGTAGAAATAAATAAAAAGTACCAATTGATAGATAGATTAGGTAGAGATTTAATTGGGTGTAATTATGATTACTTAAGAAAATGGTCAAATGGGTTATACGAATTAGGACAAAATGAATATAGCGGATTAATAACAGATAAAGGGGCCATTGTGGTTGCATGTCAATTCAATGATGTTTATGTATGTTCAAAAGAAATAATAGCTGTGAAAAAAGAGAAAAAATGGGCTTATCTAAATAGAAAAGGAAGATTTCTTACGGAATTTTCATATGATTTTCCTCACCTATTTAACGAAGGGTTGTCAGTAGTGGGGAAAGATGATAAATATGGATATATGAATGAAAGTGGAATATGTGTTATAAAATGTGTGTATGATTATGCGCATGGGTTTAGTGAAGGATTCGCAGTGGTAGAGAAAGATGGAAAATACGGGTATATAAATAAGAATGGAGAAAAACTTACGGAAATTGAATTTGATTATTGTCGACCTTTTTGCAATGGATTTGGTATTGTAATGAAAGATGATAAATACGGATATATAGATAATAAAGGTAATAATATATTTGGGTGTAGTTTGTATATGGCGAATGATTTTGAATGGGGATATGCAGAAATCATTAAACAAGGTGATGATCATGTTTTGATAAATAACAAATTTGAAATTATTGAAGATCACATAGAATCTTTTACATATCCTAAACTAAACAATGATGATGCAAAAATTTATGATGGGTATGTAGGTGTATATAAAAAAGGTAAATATGCATTATTTGATTCTGAAGGAAAAAACATAACGGGATATAAATATGAAAGTTTATTGTTTAGTACAGAAGGGTTAGTTAAAATAAAAGTATCAGGAGAATGGGGTTGTATAGATGTAGAAGGAAATATCATAATCAAACCTCAATTTGATTCGATTACAGATTTTAAAAACGGAAAAGCAATTGTATCAATAGGTGGTAAGACAGGGGTATTAAATAGATTAGGAGATGTTGATTGGAAATATATAGATACATACGAAAAGAGATACATTAAATCTGTAGCTGTGGACACAGATGGGTTTGATGTATTTAAACAACAGCTAATAGATGCAATAAAGAATAAGGATATGGAGTTTTTAAAAAATCATATAGATGAAGATGTATATTTCGATTATCCATCTGTTAAATACTGCAAACATGGAATAGATTTACTTTTTAGTACACATAGCTTAGAGGATGATATTTTTTGGAGTGAGATAATAAGAATAATAAAGCTAGGTGGAATTAAAGATACAAATCAAGATAGGGTAGTTTTCCCATATTTTTATTCGGATTTAGAAGAATATGATTTTGATGGAGATAAGTATGTAATATGCTTTAAAAAAGGTACTAAGGTATATTCTAAGCCTAATTTACAATCAGAGATAATTGAATCGTTAGATATGGAAATTTTAAAATGTAAAACGTTATTTGTGTTTCCTGTATTCTTAAATCAAGGAGATATGTGGTGTAACGTACAGCTTCCTACAGGGGAACGAGGGTATGTTAAATCAGATAACTTATGGAAAACATATAATTATCATGTGATTGTAGAAAAAAAGAATGCAAAATGGATAATAACAAGTATGACTAATTACTTATAAAGATTATAAAATGGTGCTAAACTTAATAAAGAGCGCTATCTTAAAATTATGAAGAATGATTTTAATAGTGATTGTATTGGAGTATACGTAACAAATTCTAATAAGAGTAATATATAAATTGATACAATAAGTAATCAATATTTCAGAGGAGATGTCTTAATAATATTTTAAGACATTTTCTTTAAGCAGAGAACCAAATCTTTGATTTGGTGTGAATCGCTTACTCCTAGGAACAAAGTGAGTAGGAGTATCATCATCAAACATATAGAATGCTAAAAGATAATTTAAATATTATGAAATTTTGATTAACAAACGGAGGTAATAATGTTAAACAGACTATTTGTGCCTATAACGGCCAAGCATTTAAATACACAAACTTATGTCGAAATACTACCATGTGATATCTTAAAACCTTTTATAAGGTGTTATTGGCAGTCAGAAAGTATGAATTGTACTAATATTAATACTGATACACATATAGTAATTCCAGATGGATGCATGGATATTATTTTTGAATATAATCACTTTACTAATGATATTAGTGTTAAATTTTGTGGCATGAACGACAAATTCTTTTATACAAAAGATACTAATGAAAAACATAAATTAGTATTTGGCATAAGATTTTATTTTTGGGCAGTAAGTTTATTTGCTGATGATACTATGAAAAAATCTAAAAATTGTTTTGTTGATATAGATAATTATTTTGTAGATTTTAAAAAGATCCTACTTGACAATTTGATAGCTAGTACATCATTTGAAGATAGAATAAATCTAGTGCAAATATATTTAATTAATAAACTAAAAGAGAAAAATAGGAATGAGACTTTTTTTAATTCAGTTTATTATATACTTAAAGCTAAAGGAATGATAAATATATCTGAGGTATGTAATTATGTATGTATAAGTCAGAGACAATTAGAAAGGTTATGTTTAGTAAATACGGGTATGTCACCTAAAAAGATTGCTGATATTGTTAGATTTCAAAATATATGGCAGGATATATATTATAATAAAAATATCGTTAGTATGGCAGATTTATCATATAAATATGGTTACAGCAGCCAATCACACTTCTTAAACGATTTTAAAAAGTATTTTGATATGACTCCATTACAGGTGAAAAGCAACCTTTATTGAAGTCGTTTTTTTGCAATACATATTTTTATTTGTATAGTAAAATAACCATACATTAATTTAATTATTAAGGAGGGCAATTAATTGAAAAAGCTGACAAAAGAAGCATTTTGTAAAGTTGAAAATTCAATATATAAATATGCTAGATTACTTGAAAAAAGTATTTATGAATATTATTTTTTAAGTGGTAGTGAAAAAAATGTGATAAATGAACTAAGAAAGTTTCAAAATGATGATGGCGGTTTTGCACGGATAGAGTCTGACTTTAGGATGGTAGCTTCATCTCCAATGGCTACATCAGTCGGATTAAGATATTTATCTAAATTTGATAAATTTGATGATGCCAAATTAATGATTAAAAAAGCGATAGTTTATTTAGAAAACGAATTTAATGTAGAAAGAAATGGGTGGTATGTTGGTTCTAAAAATATAAATAACTATCCTCATGCACCTTGGTGGCATTATAATGAAGATGAAGGAATGACAATTATTGATATAAATTGGGGTAATCCTACAGCAGAATTAATAGCTTATCTTTATAAGTACAGTGAATATGTAGAGCAGCTAAATGTAAATGAATTAGTAGAATATGCTGTATCGTACATAGAGGATAAACAAGTTTTTGAATCAGATAACGAAATATTTTGCTATATAAGAATGTATAATGTTTTACCAGATAATATCAAGCAAAAGCTTGAAAAAAGAATTGAATCAGCGATATCTCAAGTTATTGAATATGATGAAAGTAAATGGCATGAATATGTACCTACACCTATAAAATTTGTTTTAAATCCAAAAAGTAATAGCTTTGGGGTAATTAAAAGTAAAATAGAAAAAAACCTTGATTATATAGTCAACCAATTAGAAAATGATAACAAAATAATTCCTCCATGGGGAGAAAATTTCTACAAAGGAGATTTAAAGCCTGCTTACAATGAATGGATTGGGAAGCTTACTTTAGATGCATTGATGATTTTAAATGACTATCAAAGAATAGAAAAATAATTAGTTAGTTGCAGAACAAAAATTTAAATATAATATGTAAATAACAATGTTTAGCTCATAAGTTTTGGGCGAGGGGACCCATCTCATAATCTTTGACGGTGGTCAAGAGACCGTTTTAAGTAAATAACCAAAACCTACGATTTTGAGTTTTGTAACTAACTATGAATAGGTTTACGGGAGGTAATGATATGGAATTTAAATTGGCAGTATTAGCAGTTAAGGATATTAATATTTCTAAGAGGTTCTATGAAGAACTTTTTGATCAGAAAGTGGTTCTTGATTTTGGACGAAATGTAACATTTAGTGGCGGATTTGCAATACAACAGGATTTTGCATGGCTTACAGATTTACCTGCTAATTCTGTTATAGAAAAGTCTAATAACATGGAATTGTATTTTGAAGTGGATGATTTTGATATATTTATGAAAAGATTGAGAGATTATGGAGATGTTGAATATGTTCATCAACCTAAGAAACATGAGTGGCAGCAACGTGTTGTTCGCATTTACGACCCAGATTATCATATTATAGAGATAGGAGAATCTATGGCAATTATAGCGAAGCGTTATCTTGCTGAGGGTTATTCGATTGAGGAAACGTCAAAAATTATTCAACACCCAATTGAATTTGTTAAAATGTGCAAATAAAGATGATTAACATTATGATATAAATCGAAGGAAGCCATTTTGACTTCCTTCAATAATCTATCTCATATCCATATTAAAATGCAAGATACATATCATACCACTTAGCTCCACCATGAACTGATTGAGATACACCTTCATTAATAAATCCAAATTGCTCATAATATTTGATTAAATGTTCTTTGCAAGTAAGTAAAACTCTTATTCTACCATCATTTTTTGCAGCAGTAATAAAATGATTTATTAATTTTTTTGCATATCCATTTCTTTGATAATCAGGATGTACATCCAAACCGAAAATTGCTATGTTTTCACCATTTGGTATATGTAAATTCATATTTTCAAAAAATTCATCTTCAATATGTTTTTTATTAGTAGCTCCTCCATTAATAAAGCCTATAATTTGATTATCCAGTTCAGCAACAAAAAAGCCTTCGGGAAAACTTGAAATTCTATCCTTAAAAACATTTCTTTTAGCTGCTTCAGCTGAAGGGAAACAAACCGATTCTATTTCTGTGACAGAATCCAAATCTTCAGGCAAGACATTTCTTATTTTTAATACATTCATTCTAATAATCCACTACCTTTCGTATAATGATTTTATTATATGTAATATTTATTTAAAAATCAAGAAAGAATAATGTTTACTGGATAAGTGAGTTTTGTTATAATACATATTAACCCAGATTATTCATAGAAAATTATGAGCAGTGAACCTAAATCTTGATTTAGTGTGAATCGCTTACTCCTAGGAATGAAATGAGTAGTGAGTTTCATAGTAGAGAAGAATAGGAGATTCATTCATAAGGTTCCTTCTGATTATAACAAGGCGCAAGATGTCCCTCACCTCTATAGGTAGCGGGTATGATTATATTTAACAGGCGGTGCGCAATCTTGTGCCTTGTTGAAACGTTGTGTTGTAATTACTACGTAATTGCCTTCGAATTCACTGAAA
>NZ_LOHE01000106.1 GCF_001559865.1 Abyssisolibacter fermentans | reverse complement strand
CACAAAGTTAATTATATTCTCCCAAATTCATACAATATGAATTTGGCTGTTTAATAATAATAGTATTAACTATAGTCAACTGTATTTATTTATTAATTAATCCAACGTTATCAACCTTATGAAACACATATAAATTTATCTTCTATTTCTTTAACTTTTTCTCTGCACATTGGTTTAATTCCTTGTAATCTGTATGGTATACCCATTGCTTCGTATTTATTTACACCAAGGGTATGATAAGGAAGTAATTCCACTTTTTCCACATTATCAAACTTACTTATTATCTTATTCAACTCATATATATGCTTTTCTCCATCGGTTATTCCCGGTATAACTACATGTCTAATCCATAGATTTACATTAGTTTTCTTTAAAACCTCTGTGAATTTTCTAAATTCTTCTATATCTCCGTTAACAAGATCTCTATACCCAGTTTTATTTACATGTTTAATATCAAGAATTACTAAATCAGTATACTTTAATATTTCTTCATAATTTCCTGAACCAAAACCAGACGTATCTACTGCTGTATTAAGTCCATGTTCCTTACAAAGCTTGAGAAATTTTATTAAAAATTCAGGCTGTAGAAGTGGGTCACCCCCAGAACATGTAATCCCTCCTCCTGATTTTTCAAAATACGGCTTAAACCTTAATGCCTTTTGTAAAAGTTCTTTAGCAGACATATCTTTGCCTTCATTTAAATTCCATGTATCAGGATTATGACAATACGCACATCTCAGTTTACATCCTTGAAAAAAAACAACAAATCTTACACCTGGACCATCATTAAGACCTAAAGTTTCTATAGAATGGATTTTGCCAACCATGAATATTTCCCCCTTATTACACTACATTTTAGTTAGTTGTAAAAACTACCAATATAGTTACTAGGGAAACATCTAATGTTTCTTTGTAAGTGTGACTTCAAGAGTTCGTTTCTTCATCGCTCTACTTTAAATCAAAAGAAACGGGCTCTTGCACAGCCGTCAAAGATTATACACATATTGAAAAAACTATTAGATTACGTGTAGAGATGTTCCCCCCGCCAAAAACTAATGAGCAAACTAAAATATAAAAAGTTATCCACAATTTTATATTTTAGTTTGCAACAATCTAGCACTACATAGTCTCATGAAATGTCCTACTAATCACTTCAAGTTGTTGAGATCTAGTTAATCTGTTGAAATTAACAGCATATCCTGAAACCCTAATTGTTAATGTTGGGTATTTATCTGGGTTTTCCATAGCGTCCATTAATGTTGTCTTATTTAAAACATTAACATTTAGATGAAATGCGTTTTGTGCAAAGTATCCATCTAAAATATATATTAGATTATTTATCCTATCTTCTTCAGTCTTACCTAGTGCATCAGGTACGATTGAAAATGTATTAGATATACCATCTTGACACCACTGTCTATATGGAATTTTAGCTACAGAGTTTAATGAAGCTAAAGCGCCATTTTCATCTCTTCCATGCATTGGGTTAGCTCCCGGTGCAAAGGGTTGACCTGCTTTTCTTCCATCTGGTGTAGCACCAGTCTTTTTACCATAAACTACATTAGACGTAATTGTTAAAGCTGATAGAGTATGCTCTGCATTTCTGTAAGTTTTATGCTTCTTGAGTTCAGTAGTAAACTTCTTAACAATTAATATAGCTAAGTCATCAACTCTATCATCATCATTGCCATATTTAGGGGAATTTCCTTCGATTTCAAAATCAACAGTAATTCCTTCTTTGCTTCTTATTGGTTTAACTTTAGCATACTTTATAGCGCTTAAACTATCAGCTACGATTGAAATACCAGCTATTCCAAATGCCATAAATCTGTGTATATCAGAATCATGCAATGCGAATTGTCCCGCTTCGTAAGCATACTTATCATGCATATAATGTATAGTATTCATTGTATTCACATAAAGCTCTGCAATATATTCAAGTACTTTCCAATAGTTTTTCTTAACTCTATTAAAGTCAAGAATATCGTCATCAATTTTCTCTATATTTGGAACAACAGTAATTCTGTTACCTTCCTTATCAAGCTTAACTTCATCTACACCACCATTTATAGCATATAGAAGTGCTTTGGCAAGGTTAGCTCTAGCTCCAAAAAACTGCATTTGTTTACCAACTTGCATTGCTGATACACAGCAAGCTATAGCATAGTCATCACCATAAATAGGTCTCATCAAATCATCATTTTCATATTGAATTGCATCTGTCTTAATTGACATGTAAGCGCAATATTTTTTGAAGTTTTCAGGTAGCTTTTCAGACCATAATATTGTCATATTAGGTTCTGGAGCTGAACCTAAATTAGTTAATGTATGCAAAAATCTGTAAGCAGTTTTAGTTACATGATGCTTACCATTTATACCTATCCCACCGATAGCTTCTGTGATCCAGTTCGGATCTCCAGCAAATAATTCATTGTACTCTGGAGTTCTTAAATGTCTTACTAATCTCAATTTAATAACAAATTGATCTATAAGCTCTTGAGCTTCTACTTCAGCTAAAATTCCTTGCTTAATATCTCTTTCTATGAAACAATCTAAAAATGCTGTATTTCTACCAAGTGACATAGCAGCACCATTGTTTTCTTTAACAGCTGCCAGATACCCTATATATAGAAATTGAACTGCTTCCCCTGCGTTTTTAGCTGGTTTAGAAATATCTACTCCATATGAAAGAGCCATTTCTTTAATCTCATGTAACGCTCTGATTTGTGCTGAGAGTTCTTCTCTATGTCTGATTAACTCTTCAGTAGCAGTCCCTAAATTTTCAGCTAAATCTTGCTGTTTTTTCTCTATTAAAAAATCTATGCCGTAAAGGGCTATTCTTCTATAGTCTCCTATGATTCTTCCTCTACCATAAGCATCAGGAAGACCAGTTAAAAGTCCTACAGTTCTTGCTAATTTTGTTTCTTTTGTATAAGCATCAAATACACCTTGATTATGAGTTTTTCTATATTCATTGAAGTATTTAGATATCTCAGGCTTAATCTCAAAGCCATATGCATTTAAAGCGTTTGCTACCATTCTGTATCCACCATAAGGATTAATTATTCTCTTTAATGGTTCATCTGTTTGAAGACCAACGATTGTTTCATTAGCTTTATCAATATAGCCTGGTGCAAAGTTATTGATTCCTGAAACTTTGTTAACCTCGACATCAATTATTCCTTCTTTAATTTCTTTGATAATTAATTTTCTTGCATTTTCCCAAACTTTATTAGTCTTTTCAGTTGCTTTAGTTAGAAAACTAGCATCTCCATCATATGCAGTATAATTCTTAATAATAAAGTCTCTAACATCTATTTCTTCTTGCCAATTGCCTACATTAAAACCTTCCCATTCTCTTTTTAACATAAAAATACCTCCTTGACTTTAATTTCAAATCCGGTATCTAATAGTCGATTTACACCCAATCTAGATTTTGGTTTGCTATTCAAACAAAAATAGACCCCCCGGACTTAATTTGCCCAGGCGGTCGACATCTATCTAAATCACACTCCATGTGGTTAATTCCACTTCCGCCAGTCATGCGATTCTTCTTTAACTATTTAAAGTATTAATTTATATTATATATAATAACAACATCTTAACACTGTGTCAACAGTTGAAACCCTATTTCCGTATATTACCGTATATTCATGAATTATTGTGAGTGAATGTTTGTAAAATCTTTTTACATTAAGCATTTAATATACTATTTACCCAATCATAACATTCTTCTAATTCTTCATCAGTAATTAAATCTGATCTATGTTCAAATAATATTTTACAGTTTTCATTTTTATGTTTTATAATATTTAAATACTTCTCTACATCTGCCCAGCCTCCATTTGGATCCAATTTTTTTAATGCAGGATAATGGTTACACTCTAATTTTGTTATAACCTTTATATTTGATAAATGTATAACTTCAGCATATTTTGAATATTTCCTGACAACATCAAATGAGCTAAAGTTTTTATCCGTCATATTTTGTGCATGTAACCTTCCTATGTCCAGACATAATTTTACATTGCAATATTTCTTTAGTAATTTCTCTAACATATTAGTACTATAGATATATTTATTTAAAAAATCAAATTCCAATACTGGTATGAAATCATGTTCAAAACCTTGTTTACTTATCCAATTAAAAAAATTTTCACTTTTTCTTTCGAATTCCTCAAATTCAATTTCAGTCTCATAATAATATTCACTTTCGTTTGGAAATCTCCATAAACCACTATCTATAGCTTCATCTAACACAACAGGTTTCGGATAATGAAATAAAATATATTTAGGACTAAGATTGACTTCTTTCATAAAAAGAATTTCATCTTTTATAGTTTCATATGCTGCTTTTAATGTATGTGCATCTTTCGAAAGATATTGAGGGTCTCTCAGCTTTGCTATACCCGATCTCAATGGAAAATGAACTGCAATATTAAAATTACCATCAGTAGCTACTTTTTTCAATTCCAATATGTCTTCTTTATCCTTAAATAAACATGCCTCTACTCCATAAAAATTTTTTTTAAAATCTCTATGCTGTTTCTTGGTATCAAAAAAAACATACTGCCCTATCATAAATCTATTCATATGCTTCCTCCAAGCTATTTATTTTTGCTCTTTCTAGAAATTTTAAAAACAAATATTAATATCACACAAACTACAATAGTTCTTAAAATTTTTCGTTTATCCGTTGTTTCTTCTTTCACAGTTTCTTCTACAACAGTTGCATTTACCAAATTATCATGTATAAAAGCAACATTCTCTTTATTTTCTTCATCGTCTTTTATAATGTCTAAAAGTGTTTTTGAAGTAATCCCTTCTTCTCCTATTTCTAAAAATACTTTGTTGGTAAATCCTCTGTAGCTTTCAAGTGTTCTTTTTAGAATATCAAATTTAAATATTCTCTCATAATCACGAGCAATTGAGATATATACTGTTTTTTCTTTTGCATCCAAAACTAACGATGCTTGTGTGGGATGCTCTGTTTGTGATACCAGCTCTAATAGCTCTAAACCTTCATCTACTGCAAAACTATCATGTTCGCTTATATATCTATACGCTTCCTTATATCTCCTTGCTCCAGCACCTTTAACCTCATCTGGGTCTAACCCATCAAATGAAGCATTGTTAAAGTTTGACATAACTATAAAATCATCTTCAATATTAGTAATATCATTTTTATGCTCTCCAGCTTCTACAATCATTGCATCTCCAGAAATGTCTGCAACAAGATTATGTAATGTTTTGAAACAATTAATAAGTCTTCTTTCTTCAAGCAAAGACCTTACCTCTTGGCAGGTAGTTTTTGTTTCAACATTTGTATTTACTTCGTAAGTAAAAATTTCATCATCATTTCGTATATCTTTTTTCTTTTTTTCAGGATATTCTGCCTGTACATTAATAAATAATCCTTCTGAATTCATTTTAAGTAAAGGTACAAATATTCCTTTATTATATTCAAACTCAAAAGAAAAAACTTCCATATCACCACTAGAATACACTCTAAAAAGCAATTCATGCTGAGGATAGTCAAAATTCATACCATAATAGACACCATTTTTATAAACTGCAAAGCCTGTACACGCATATGCTTGACTAATACACATTATTGCTATAATAATAGCAATTAAACAAAAAGACAATTTTTTCTTCATTCTTTTCTCCTTCTTTTTTTATATATGTAAATTATATCATAAATAAACAATATTTTTATATTAATGCTTAGGACTAAGTATACTTAATCAAACAGTAACCAACTACTCTAGTAACTGTTTTAACCAACAAATTCACTAAGGCTCAATGTACCTATAATTTTCCATTTTTATATTATCATAAAAATTTAGTCATCTCCGAGTAAAAAAAATGTCTTGTATGGCTTCAACACAAAAACATTGAGCTACACTTTCCTCAAAGTTAACCCTAACTACTAGCTATTTTATTAACTCTTATTGAAAAAGCAGAACTTTCCTATTATATAAAAAAAGAAAGCTCAACCAAGCTCTCCTATAACACTAATATATAACTACATCCCTTTTCATTCTCTTTATTTTTTTTAAATCCTAAACTAGTAAAGAGATTCTTAGATCGTTCATTATAGTGATAGATAGTCTGTATTTCTATCTTTTTCATTCCTATATCTTTTGCTCTTTGCAGTAATTTTTTAATTACCTCATTTCCAATACCTTTTCCCCAATAATCTTCATCACCTATTACTATAGGCATGTTTTTGTCTGAAAGTGTAACATCACCAATAGCTTTCCATTTATTATCTTTAAATACCTCAATAAAATATAATTCTCCTATTTTATCAAGATATGTATACATTCTATTGATTTCATTCATTGTATAAACTTTATCAGTAACACCTTCAGAAAAATACATAACTTTTTTGTTTTGGTACCACTTTAAAGCTTTTTCCCATTCACTTTGTTCTGTTTTTTTTAATCTTAAACCTTGGTTAATCTGTATTATTATTGGCTGTACGTATAACATAATAACCTCCAAAACTAACTTTCAAATATCTAAAATCCTAACTCTTCATCAACAATCAAAACTGTCATTCTTTCATGGTCATATTGCCCTTCTATTACTACATGATTAAAACATACTCTTTCTTTACTTTTGCAATCCACACATTTCCCTACTTTTAGACATGGTGGATTGTAACCTGCTCTTTTTGCATTCAGGGAAGCTGCATGATTTCTGGCTCTATCTTTTGCCGCTTCTAAACTTTCCACTATTTTATTTTTCCCTATAACTACAATCACTTTATCTGGTCCATAAATCATTGCTGCTACTCTATTCCCACTATGATCAATATTTACTAAATGTCCTTGCATTGAAACAGCATTTGTTCCTGTAATATACCAATCCGTTAACAGTGATTTCTTCTTTAGCTGTATTATTTCATCTTTGTCTTTAGCTAGTGTTTTATCATAAACAATATTACCTCTATCTAATAATTTTTTAGATATATTCATCGTTTTAAGAGTTTTTGAATTACCAATACCTACAGTAGTCTTATTAGGTATCATGTCTAATATCTTTTTATTCGTCTCTTTTGTGTCTTTACAGTAATATGCATTAATATTTCTACTGTTAAGGTTTTTAATCAAAACATCATATTTCATGTGATTATTCCCCCTTATTTACATAACATAGCCGCACCTATTATTCCTGCTTTATTACCCAGTTTTGCAATTACAATTTTGCCTATAGGTAATTCCTTATAGTTTTTATATTTTTCAACTTCTTTAATAACCATGTCCAAAAGGTATTGTCCAGCATTTGATACCCCTCCACCTATTGCAATTACTTGAGGATCTATTAAACTTATTACATTTTCAATACCTATAGCTAAATATTTGACTAACCTTCGAACACTTTTCTCAGCTAAACTATCTCCTGCCTTTGCACAATCAAATATTATTTTTGCGTTAAGCTTACCCATATCTCCATTTATTTTATCTCTTATTAAACTTTCTTCATTTGTTTCTTCTAATAGTTTTTTTGTATATTTAATAATTGCAGTAGAAGATGCAAAAGTTTCAAGACATCCATTTTTACCACAATTACAGTCATAAAAATTATCTCCTATTACCATATGACCTATTTCAGATCCAACTCTATTAAACCCACTGTAAACCTTTCCACCAAATACAATACCTCCACCTATACCTGTTCCTAATGTCAATAACACACCACTTTCTGCACCTCTCATAGCACCGCAAAAATTTTCGGCTAAAGCAGCCACTGTTGCATCATTATCTACAAAAACTGGTACATCAAATTCCTGTTTTAGTTTACTAGTTAAAGGTACGTCATTCCAACCTAAATTAACACAATGGATTACATTTCCATCAGCATCTGCAAGTCCTGGTATACCAATACCAATACCTTTAATTTCATTTTTACTTAACCCAAATTCTTTTATTAAATTCAATATTAGACTTTTTATGTCATCTATTATAGCATCTGCTGCTCTCTCAGATAATGTTGGAATTGACATCTCAAGCATGATTTCTCCACTATCATTTACTATTCCTGCAGCAATATTAGTTCCTCCTAAATCAACACCAATATACATTTTAATTACCTCCCTGTATAAAAATCGTAATAACTATCTTTACCTATTTTAGAGTTAACTAAAAAGACCTTAATTAACAGCTATAACAAAAACAATTTAATTGTTTTGGCTGTACAGAGTATCTTTTTTATAACTTAATAGTTTATTAAGTTCTTAAAATTTAAGTCACAATTCATCTTCAAAGATAAACAGGGAAGATTTCTTGTGACCCTCATAAAAAAATTATTAAATGTCATTTTATTATATTTTAACTATTTCATTTATTAAAAAACTATTTTTATATCTTATTAAATTACTTTTGTAGTTATATTCTTCATATCTTTTATATTTATTATTATACATTTCTATTTTCATATACAAATTTATCTCATTATCATATTTATCTATATTGTAGCTTTTAATATTAATTTCTGTAATATTTTCAAATTGACTTTCTAAGTCAAAAATTAAATCATTTTTTCTGATATCATTATTAACATACTTATATCTCATACGGATTGCATGTAAATATTTTTTATTTAATATACTATTAAAATATTTTTCTATTACAGTTATTGGGCTCTGATAATTTTCTAGAATCGAATTACTGTAAAGTAAAGGTTCATCTATTTTATAGTAATTAATAAATTTATTTCGTCGCTTTCCTTCAATAAAAATTTGTACATTATCAATTTTACTATAATTACTAACAGTATTTATTAATGAATACAAAATTAATGCTTCTTCTTTTTCATCAACATCAATTTTATCAATATCTTTAGATAAATTTATATAAATAACATGATCTTTTTCTATTACTGATAATATCTTCAAGTCTGATGGTATAATATTAATATATTCACTAGATTTAGGTCCAGTAAACAATTGATTAACAAGAACATTTTTTATTGAAGTCATTTCACCTTTAAACGTTCTTTTTTCAATAGCTAGCTTACTCATATCCTTGTCAACAAAGTAAAGATTTATGTTAGAACGCAAATCTGATGTATAAGGTTCTATTATCGGTAATTGTACATTCTCTTTTACATTATATTTATTATTGCATCCTGATAATAAAAAAGTTACAATGAATATTAAAAAAAGTATTTTTCTTCTCATGAATTACCTCCTATCTAGGTAAATACTTTTACCATCCATCGGTATTATTATAAAGAAAGATGTTCCTTTACCTACATTACTTTTTATGTCTATCAAACCTTGGTGTAATGTTACTATCTGATATGCAATAGAAAGCCCCAAACCTGTCCCTCCTGTGTTTCTTGTCCTTGCCTTATCAACTCTATAAAATCTTTCAAATATATGTTCAATATCATCTTTAGGTATTCCTATGCCATTGTCTTTTACTTCTATCACCATATTTTTATCTCTAATATATAACTTAACAATAATCATCCCACCATTAGGAGTATATTTAATAGCGTTATGTATTATATTTATTATTGCCTGCTGTATCTTATCTAAATCAACATCTATTTGTATTTTATCTATTTGAATATACTTGATATCAATGTCTTTTTCATCAGCCAAAGGTTTCATTCTTTGAATAATCTTCTCTAATAAATAATTTATGTAAGTAACTTGATAATTCAAACTTAATTTTTCACTATCTAAATCAACAAGAGCTAATAAATTATCTATAATTTTAGTCAATCTATCTACTTCTGAATCGATATCCTTTAAAAAATCTTTATATATTTCAACATTTTTTTCATTTTCATGTAGCAATGAACTTGATAGAAGTTTTATTGCACATAAGGGTGTTTTAAGCTCATGTGAAACATTTGCTACAAAATCTCTCCTTTGTATATCTACTTGACTCAATTGAGTACTAATTAAATTAAAAGCATTAGCTAATTGTTTAAACTCGTCATTTGAATCAATCGTTACAATTTGACCAAGCTTTCCTTTAGTCATATTATTTATTGCTTTAGTAAATTTCTTAATTGGATACAACAAATAATCGGACATTACAATACCTATTATTGTTGTTATGACAACACAAACCAAATATATTAGATATAACATTTTTTTCAAATTGTCTATCTTTATAAAAATGTCCTCAATTGAAGATGATAATACAACAACACCAACAATTTGGTCTTTGTAATACATTGGAACAGCATTATACATGACGTTTCCAACATTTTGAAAACGATATATTCCTGTACTATTTTCACCATTTCTGGCTTTAACAACCTCGTCATGATTTAATATTATTCCAGTTAATTTATTAAATGAATCAGCTTTAACTTCCCCAAATTCATTAGTTATTAAAATTCTAGTATTAAAATCTATGCTTACTTTATTAATATAGTTAAGAATTACAGAGTTGTAGTAATTAAAATCATCAGTATTATAATGTCTTACTCTATTAGCTACAATATTTGCTTTAGTTAATAAATCTATTTGTCTATCCTCTAAATCTGATTTTAATATATTTTCAGTAATAAGTACGTTTAGTATTATCATGAAAATTATAATCAATAATAAATAGGTGGAAAGAAATTTCCACCTCATGCTAAAAAATTTATTGTTCTTTCTAAGATTTATTCCTAAAATAGTAACCAACTCCCCATTTGGTAAGTATATACTCTGCTTGACTAGAGTTTTCTTCAATCTTTTCTCTCAGTCTTCTAATATGCACATCTACGGTTCTTAAATCACCGAAATATTCATATCCCCAAATGACTTCTAATAATTCTTCTCTTGTAAATACTTTACCTGGATTAGTAGTTAATAATAATAATAAATCAAATTCCTTTGCTGTTAAATTTATCTCTTTATTTCGTATACTAACTTTCCTTCCTAATGTGTTAATCTTAAAATCATCAACTTGAATTATTTGATCACCTATTCGCGTATCTTTATTATTTACTCTTCTTAATATAGCTTTTATACGAGCTTTTAATTCAAGTATGTTAAAAGGTTTTGTCATGTAATCATCAGCGCCGTATTCTAAACCAAGTATTTTGTTAATATCTTCACCTTTAGCTGTAAGCATTATAATCGGCACTTGAGAAATTTCTCTAATTTTTTGACAAACTTCTAACCCATCAATTACTGGAAGCATCAAGTCTAATATTATAAGATCATATTGACCTGTTTTTCCTTTTTCAAAAGCTTCTTTTCCATCATATGCAATATCAATATCATAATTATCTTGTTCTAAACTATACTTTAGTCCTTTGACTAATAAGGGTTCATCATCCACAATTAGTATTCTACTACCCATTAAATCACCTCAAAATTTAATCAATAAGAACAAAGTCATCTACAAAGATTTAAGGAAAACTTTGTTCTCCACATACATAACGGAGATTATATTTATTCACAATACTAATAAATATATAATTTCCTATTATTAAATTTATTTCTACATAATTCTTTTATTATCCTTCATATTATGCTACTTATTTTAAAAATTCTAAAGAATTACTAAAAATTCTGTTACATATTAATTTATTTAATCGTTTATAATATTTTATTGTTACTAGCTACAATAATCCTAAAATCACCTTTACGTTTTGTAATTTTTTTCTCATCAAAATATTCTAACAAATACATAGCATATTTTCTAGAAGTATTAAGTATATCTCTAAAATCAGATAAGGCAATAGTTTCGTTTTTGCTTGAATACTCAAAAAGTTTATTAAGTGCTTTATTATAAGCCGCTCTATGAATGTATATGTCTTCTTTAATTTTAATGAGTTCTTCCCCATCTATCATAGCATCAAAAACCTTATTAGTTTCATTTTTGTTAAACCTTAACGAATCTATTATTTGATCTCTTTTGTCAGGTGAAAACTCATTTTCAAGATAGTATTTACTTATTTCTTCTTTGATTTCTTTTTGCTTATCACTATATTTTACTTCAAAATTTAATAGTGAAAGCTTATCATTTGTTAGTTTAATTAATTTTTCACTAGTAATATTACTTATAAATTTATCAAAAACATTTGATTTAATATTTCTTAAAAATTTACTTCTAAGTTCTTCTTTTAAAATCCCCATTTTTAGAGGATTTTCCTCATGGTAAGTATTTAAATAATTAGTTATTGCTTCCTTCAAATAGATATAATAGTCTACGTGGATTACATGAATATCATTTATAAGTCTAAATGTTAAAATTTTACCATTTGATTCTAATTTTGATATAATACTATTTATTTTATCCTCTTTAATTGCTGTAAGTGTAGCAATTTTCTTAATACTTGGAAATTCTGTGCTCTTTTCTTTAATTATTTTTTCTATTACTTCATCATCATCTCCTTTTTCCTTTAAATGTAGTTCTTTAATTACACTATCATCAAATCTTTTACGCTTTGGAGGATTAGCTTCTAAAACTACTCCACCTCCGATAGTTGTCATTGGTGAATAAAACCTGATTATAAATTTATCTTTTCTCTTAGCTGATATTTCTTCTTCCAGTCTCAATTGAGCAAAACAAGATTCTCCCGGTGTTAAAGTTTCTCTGTCTATCAATACAACTCTACACATAACTTCACTTGAACCTATATATAACCTAACCCTAGTCCTATTTTCAATTATTCTTGTAGAATGTTTTAATAATGTTATTTTAACATCTAACATCATAGTTGATTTCATAGCACCAACTGTTGATATTACATTTCCTCTATCAATCTGTTTTTTCTTTAAACCAGCTAGATTAACAGCAACTCTTTGACCGGCATATGCAGTCGTATTGCTTTGTCCATGAACTTGTATAGACCTTATTTTTGAAGTTAGTCCTTTAGGATATATTTCAACTTCATCTCCTACAGAAACAGTACCTTCGATAAGTGTTCCTGTCACTATTGTTCCAAATCCTGTCATTGTAAACACTCTATCTACAGGCAGCCTAGGCGTTTCATTTACATCTCTTTGCTCCACAATTTCAGTCATATCATCAATAATACTCACAAGTTCATTTATACCTGTTTTATCAATAGAAGATACACTTATAATTGGGCTGTCCTCTAAAAAAGTATCCTCTAAACTGTCTCTAACATCCTCTATGACTAATTCCATCCATTCTTCATCTACCATATCAGCTTTATTTAAAGCTACAACACCTTTTTTTATACCAAGCATATTTAAAATATCTAAGTGTTCTTTTGTTTGTGGCATAACACCTTCGTCAGCGGCAATTACTAATACTACTATATCCATACCTATAACACCCGCAAGCATATTTTTGATGAATTTTTCATGCCCCGGAACATCAATAATCCCAGCCCTTCTACCGCTAGGCAGATCAAAGTACGTAAAGCCTAATTCTATAGTAATACCTCTTTCTTTCTCTTCTACAAGTCTATCAGTTTCTCTGCCAGTAATAGCCCTTATTAAAGTTGTTTTCCCATGATCTATATGCCCGGCTGTTCCTATTATAATATTCTTCATGAAAAATCTCCTTTATAGTGTTTTAAAAACTTGTAAAAAACCATTTTTGATAATATTTAATTCTTGTATATCAACTGTTCTTAAATCTATATATATTTTGTCATTATACATCCTAACAATAATCGGTGTATCTAATTTTCTAAGCTCTTTCTCAACTTTATTCACACTTACTGTTTCAGAGGTTATTTCTATGGCACAACTAGGAATTCTTTCAAGCGGCATTGCTCCTCCACCAACCTGGGAATAAACATCTACTATCTTATAACTAAATCTATAATCGTCTATAGTATCAAGTTTATTCTTTAATGTCTCTGCTTTTTCTATAATCTCATTTATAGGCATAGTCAACATTCGTAAAGTTGGTATTTTTTCAATTGCTTCATTTTCATCTAAATAATGTTTTAAAGTTGTTTCTAAAGCAGCAATAGTAAATTTGTCTACTCTAATAGCTCTTGTAAGTGGATTCTTTTTCATTTTATTTATATATTTTTTTGAACCTACTATAATTCCTGCTTGTGGTCCGCCTAATAGCTTATCTCCACTAAAAGTAACAATATCAACGCCTTTTTGTATAGATTCCTGTACTGTTGGTTCATAGTCAAGTCCATACTTTGTCAAATCTAATAATACACCACTTCCTATATCCTCAATAACAGGTATATTATGCTCTTTTCCTATGCTAACCAATTCGTCTAAAGAAACGCTTTCAGTAAAACCTACAATTCTATAATTACTTGTATGAACCTTAAGTAATGCTGCTGTTTCTTCTCCTATAGCCTCCACATAATCTTTAGGATGTGTTTTATTTGTTGTTCCTACATCAACTAATTTACAACCACTTTGTTCCATAACATCAGGTATCCTAAAAGACCCACCGATTTCTACTAATTCACCTCTTGATACTATTATTTCTTTGTTCTTTGCCATTGTACTTAGTACTAACATAACAGCAGCAGCATTATTATTTACAACCATTGCTGCCTCTGCGCCTGTTATTTTTTGTATAATATACTCAATGTGACTATACCTTGAACCTCTTTTTCCTTCATCTAAATTATATTCAAGATTTGAATATGATGATGCTACCTTTAACAGCTGATTAGCCGCATTTTCGCTTATTAATGATCTTCCTAGATTTGTGTGTATTATAGTTCCTGTACAGTTTATGACTCTTTGTAACTTATTCTTGTTCTTTTTAGTTACCCTATCAATAATACTGTCTATAATATTACTTAATATTTTTTCTAACTCTTCTTCGTTTATATTATTATTAATTATTCTATTTCTTATCATATCAATTTCTTCTCTTACTGATTCTAAAACTATATTCCTTGAAACAGCTTTCAGTATATTATTTATTCCTTCTTCCTTTAAAATTTCATCTACCTTAGGAAGCTTATTAAATAGCTTTTTGTTAGTCATGAACACCATCCCTTGCTATTTTACGATTATTCTATATTCACTTTTTTCACAAACCTCGCCAACTATTTTACATTCTGTTGGACTATTTTCTAGCTCCTTAATTAACTCTTTAGCTTTATCTTTCTCTACTGATATCAAAAGCCCTCCTGAAGTCTGTGGATCATATAATATGTCCGATATTTCCTCCGGAATATCATCTGATATTTTAACTTTATCTCCTATAAAACCCATATTTGAATATGCACCCCCTGGTATTATTCCCATAGATGCGAGTTCCTTTGCTTCTTCAATTATAGGTATGCTTTTTACATTAATTTTTAAAGTAACATTACTACCCTCAGCCATTTCTAAAGCATGGCCTAAAAATCCAAAACCTGTAACATCAGTACAGCTGTTTACTCCTATTTTCATAGCAGCATCTTTGGCAAACTTATTTAATGTACTCATAGTTTTAACAGCCATATTATAAGTTTCATCAGATACCATTTGTGCTTTAATAGCTGTATTAATTATACCTAAACCCAATGGCTTAGTTAGTATTAAATAATCCCCTATTTTAGCATTTGCATTTGTCAAAACTTCATCTGGATGTACAAAACCCGTTACGGTTAATCCATATTTAGGTTCATCATCCTCAATAGTATGTCCTCCTACAACTATAGCCCCTGCTTCTTTGACTTTATCATATCCACCTTTTAAAATTTCACTCATTATATCAGTCGGTAAACAATTTGGAAAGCATATGATGTTCATTGCCAATTTAGGTTCTCCACCCATAGCATATACATCACTTAAAGCATTAGCCGCAGCTATTTGCCCAAAAACATAAGGATCATCTACAACAGGAGTAAAAAAGTCTACTGTTTGTATCATAGCATTATCATTACTAATTTTATATACTGCTGCATCATCTGACGTACCGATTCCAACTAACAAATTTTCATCATCTATATTTTGTGGTATATGGCACAGAACCTGTGCCAAGGTCTCAGGACCAATTTTAGCAGCTCAACCAGCACTTTTAGTTAATTCAGTTAATCTTTTTTCTTTTAATGACAACTCCCTCACCCTTTCATTGTACATATATATATTTACTAATGTTTTCTAATGTTTTTTCTTTTATACCATTTATATTAATCAGTTCTTCAACACTTTCAAATTTTTTTCTACTTCTATACTCAATTATACTTTCAGCCTTAGATTCACCTATACCCGGTATATTATCTATTAATTGTTGTTTAGTAGCTGTATTAATATTTACTTTTTTAATTATACCATTTTTGGTTGAGTCATCAGAAATAATTTCTTCACCAATTGCATATATGTATATTTTTTGTTCATCATATAACAATTGACTACCATTAACCTTATCCCTATCTGCTTTATCAGTAAAACCTCCAGCTATTTCAACTGCGTTTATAACTCTACATCCTTTTTCTAATTCATATACACCTGGTTTTAAAACTTGTCCTCCTATATCTACACATACCATTTCTTTTTCTTTTATAACATTTTCATCTTCTATGTTTCCATCTTCAATTTCAATCTCATGTTCAATTTCACCATTTTTCAAAATTTTTAATTCGCTTTTTATTTTAACATTATAACCAATAACACTAATATTTAATATAACTAATATTAGTATAACTATTTGTTCTTTTTTTGTAAAGTTAAACAAATTAGTCACCCCATTAAACATATTTTTAGTATTAATATTTATACTTTAAATTATATAATATATTTCCATAAATTTCATTAATATGAAATATTTTTAACAAATTCCTAGGCTATTTTGATTAATTGTAATCATTTCAACTTTATCCGATTGTTGTTAGTTCATTTTTTTGGTATACTATTAAAGTGATTTTTAATAAGACAACTTAAGAGGTGATTATATTGAAAAGAAAGCTCGCATTATTTATAGCTTTAATCTTAGTAATTATTCCATTAACAACTTCGCATGCCGAAAATTCTTGGATTGCTGCTAAGTCAGCTGTTTTAATAGATGCAGATACAGGAACAGTTTTAGCACAAAAAAATATGGACAAACAAATGTATCCTGCTAGCACAACAAAAATAATGACTGGTATTTTAGCTTTAGAAAATTGTAAACTTGATGAAGTAGTAACCGTTGATGACAAAACTCCATATGAAATCGAAGGTCAGCAAATATATTTACAAGCAGGTGAAATTATAACAATGAAAGACTTGTTAAACGCAATGCTAATTCAATCTGCAAATGATGCCGCCCTATTAATTGCAAAACACATATCTGGCTCTCAAGAAGAATTTGCAAAATTAATGAATAAAAAGGCAAAAGAAATTGGTGCAAAAAATACTAATTTCATCAATCCAAATGGATTACATGATGATAATCATGTCACTACAGCGTATGATATGGCAATGATAGCAAGATATGCAATGCAAAATGAAACCTTTAGAAATATAGTAAGTAATTATACATATACAATTGCACCTACTAACAAACAGCCTGAAACTAGATATTTAAAATCCAAAAACAAATTACTCTATGCAACTGGATCAGGAAATAAAATAACTATAGATGGAAATGTGACAAATATAAAATATGAGGGTGCAACCGGAATTAAAACAGGCTATACACCTGAAGCTTCTAATTGTCTAGTCTCTTCTGCTTCTAGAAATGGTCAAAACTTAATTGCAGTAGTATACTATGACCCGGGAAATAATTTATATATAGATAGTCATAACCTCCTAGATTACGGCTTTGAAAACTTTACTAATAAGAAAGTTGCTTTTAAAAATGAATTTATTGAAAATATACCAATAGAACATGGTTCTATTCCTTTTGTAACAGCTATTGTTGGAGAAGATATAAGTGCAAGTATCGCTAACGACAAGGCAGAAAAATTAAAAAGAAATATACTTTTAAATGATAAAATTACAGCTCCAATAACAAAAAATCAAATATTAGGAAAAATAGAATATAGTATCGATAACAAAATACTAACAAGTGCTACTATCATAGCAGCTGACTCAGTTGACCAAAAAGCTATATTTAGCGTTGTAAATACAACTCAAAGTGGAATTGTTAATGTATTTACTAAATGGTGGTTTTGGTTAATTATTGTTTTCATTCTTTGGAGATTATATATTTATAGACGTAGAAAAAAAAGGAGAAGAAGATTTAAAAGTAAATATAAACTAAAAGGATAAATCATTTTGATTTATCCTTTTTCATATAAACAACCTAAAATTATTTTATATATTTAAACATTGCTTTAGAAGAAAATATACCAATTGTTATTGCAAAAATTAAAGCTATTATTTTCAGAGCCAATATATTACTACTTGGGATAATGCTACTACTGCTTAGTATAAATATAAATGGTACCCATAAACTTATTGAAAATCCACACATGAAGAAGTTTTCCATTGGTTTAAACATTACAAAACGACTTGACTTTTCTATACGTAATTTTTTAAAAGCATATAACGCTAATAGAATAAAGATGACGCTCAGTATTAATAGTATAATAATTTTCATGCCATAATTATCAATAAAATGTTGATTGTCTATTATCTTACTATTTGATAGTGCACTTGGAATTATAACACTACCAATATCAAAAATTTGTTCACTATAAGACCTAGATATTAAAGTTCCTAGCATAAAACAAAAACCTGCAGGGTAAAAAACCATAATCATTGATACTATGAAGCTTAATGTTCTATTACCAATAACTAATTCAACTAAAATAGACAATGAAAAGACTGTTATATTAGTAATTAGACTTATTATAAACCACTTAGCAAGTATTAAAATATCAATATAGTTACTTAACAGTTCATGATTCAGATATAGTGTTATAATTGCTATCACAAAGCTTATAAGTGTGCAACTGACTATAGCCATTAAACCAAAATATAACTTATTAAGAACAATTTCTTTTCTTGTAAAAGGCATAGTTAGAACTAAACTCTGCTGTTTTGCTTTAACATCACTCATAAGAGAATTTGTGAAAATCAAAATTACTAGCATAATAATAATTTTTCTTACTTCTGAATTAAATAAACTGTCTACTGCATATGTAAAAGCTTCATTACCTAATATTTTATAAGCAATTTTTTGTTATGCTAGTTTTTCTACCTTTTCACTCTCATATTTCTTGATTTTCCCATGTTTAAATCTATGATATTTATTTATGTTACGCCCTATTGCATAAAGCATAAATTCTTTAAGACTTTTTCTGAAGACCTATAATTGAATCGTCTAAAGTTATCATTCTCTTTTATGTCTCCAAAATGACCCTCTGTTTGAATTGACCGTATTTGCCTGTTTATTATACCTTGTTCACTTTGGATATTTTTATGAGATTCATTCTTCAAATTCTCCCAAATTTCATTCACTCTCATAGTTTTATTTTTATTTGCATGCTTATTATATTTATAAAGACATTTAGGTTTTAAGCTGCAACCACTGCAATTGCTACAAGCATATACTTCAAAAGTTCTTTTTATATTTCCTTGTTTTCTTGACTCTGTCCCCTTATGGATTAGCTTTCTACCATCAACACATATATAATAAGGTGTTGCTTCATCAGTACATTTTCTCATATTTTTCCTATGTCATTATGATAGGCTCTTGTTTCATCTTT
>NZ_LOHE01000105.1 GCF_001559865.1 Abyssisolibacter fermentans | reverse complement strand
ACAAAGTTAATTATATTCTCTTTTTCAGTGGTTTAACCTGAACATTGGATGTATTGAAATATCTTCAGATTGGCTTCTTGTCGCATAGTTCCAATGTTTAACCTGAACATTGGATGTATTGAAATTATGAAAAAATAGTAATTAAGTTTGAGACAAAACAAGTTTAACCTGAACATTGGATGTATTGAAATGTTATTTCTTCTATTTTTTTTATTTCTGTATAATCCGTTTAACCTGAACATTGGATGTATTGAAATCCATAATTCTTATTACCTATGTTAGTATTACCATAAGTTTAACCTGAACATTGGATGTATTGAAATCACTTCTTTTCATCACATACTCTCAAATTAAAATCAGTTTAACCTGAACATTGGATGTATTGAAATTATATATTCATTTTTTTCTCCCTTCGTTATTTAAATGTTTAACCTGAACATTGGATGTATTGAAATGTTTCTCTCGATCTGAATCCTATATATTTTGCATGTTTAACCTGAACATTGGATGTATTGAAATATATTTAAATTAGTAACTCCACCTAAACTTTTAGCCGTTTAACCTGAACATTGGATGTATTGAAATCCAACTAAGTAAGTTATAAAACTTAATATAATAATTGTTTAACCTGAACATTAGATGTATTGAAATTTACGACTTACTATGCTCTGATATCATTACAGTAGGTTTAACCTGAACATTAGATGTACTAATAAAGTTACCAATACTTAAGTACAACTAGAAATTATAACTAAATAATATCGATTATAAATCAAGGACTAATCTGCAAACCTCTACTATGAATAAAAAATAGTAGAGGTTTTGTAATTTCCACATTAAAAACAAGGAAATATTTAGCATTACGTCGAAATCTTATAGGTTCATATTGGGTATTAAGGAGATGATTTTTATTAGTAAGGTTTATAATTGTATAAAATTATTAGAGAATTTAAAGTATTATGGAAGGTTATCAGGTAAAGAGCTTGCAGGACTTTTAGGAGTTAGTGATAGGTATGTTAAAGATTTGGTTAAAGAAATTGATAGTGGTGATGGGATATATATAGATCATCAAAGAGGCAAGCGTGGATATGAACTTGTATCTGGAAGTTTTTTATGTGAATTTGGATTGGATAGCAAAGAATTGATGGCTTTGGAAGCTGGTAAGGTTTTTTTGAAGGAGGAGAATGGTTTTTATTTAGAAAACGAATATGCTTTGGCTGTTGAGAAAATTAAACAGAAAAAAGATGTTAATTTTCAAAAACCAAAGCTAGGTTATCTTTCTCAATCTAAAAACCCTAATTCTATTGAGGAAAAAGAAAACATCATTACTATCCAAAATGCTATTAAAAATACTAAGAAGATAGAAATAAAATACTTTTCAGTTAATAAGAATAAAACATCAAAGAGA
Source organism: Abyssisolibacter fermentans (assembly GCF_001559865.1). Classification (NCBI taxonomy): domain Bacteria; kingdom Bacillati; phylum Bacillota; class Clostridia; order Eubacteriales; family Clostridiaceae; genus Abyssisolibacter; species Abyssisolibacter fermentans. The sequence continues at coordinate 24,193 of NZ_LOHE01000105.1, read as the reverse complement.
ATAGTTCATCCATATTTTGTATACAGCTATGCAGGCTTTTGGTATTTGGCAGCCTTTTGTGAAAATAATAATGAATTTAGAGATTTTAAGATCATTAGAGTAAAAGGTGTGCAGGTGTTAGAAGAAAATTACTCTGTTAGAGAATTTAATTATAATAAGTTTATAAAAGGATGCTTTGGAATAGTTAAAGATGAACCTATTAATGTTAAGCTAAAAATAAAAATGCCTAAAAGTATATATGTAAAAGAAAGCGTATTTATAGACAATCAAGAAATTGAAGAATTAGAGAGTGGAGATATAATATATAGTGCCACCATGAAAGGAAAACCAGAGATTATGTCATGGATTAGAAGTATGGGAAGTGATGTAGAGGTTTTGGAGCCTATAGAGTTAAGAGATGAAATAATCAAAGAGGTAGAAAATTTAGAAAAAATTTATTTAGGACATAAATAGTTCCTAACTAGGTAATATAATTAAAACTAAGAGGTGGATGAAGATGAATTTTTATGAGTTAAGGACTACAGTTTTTGTTAAGAAAGATATACATTTTCGAAAAATAGGTTATACACTAGCTAGACATATAAACTACTGCATGACAAAGAGTGATTACCTAAAGGAGCTGCATATAAAAAAACTGCCAAAACTTTATTGTTTTGATTATTTGTATCCATTTGAAAAAGACAAGATATATTCTAAAGGTAAGGTTTATGTTTTTAGGATTAGAACACCTATAGACAAAATAGCCCAAGAACTTAGGAGAACTATTACTTTTGTAGAGACTGATGAATTTAAGCCTTTAGGTGTTGAGTTAAGAGTTAAGAAGTTTTATAGTGTAGAACAAATGAATACTGTAACTCCAGCAATTGCTACTATAAATAACATGAACTGGACTAAAGATGATAATATGGATGATTTATGGAGCATGATTGACAACAATTTACACAGGAAGGCTAAGATGATATTTAATGACTTACCAGAGCTTAAAGAAAGTCCTATTGAATTTCTAGAGCAGAAAAATCATAAAGCTGTTGTTATGGAGTACAAGCATGGAAAAGTTTTAGGTAATAAGTTTTTTATGAGATTTAAGCAGGATGATATTTCGCAAAAGCTAGCTTACACTGCTTTGACATGTGGACTGCTTGAGAAAGCATCATCAGTTGGTGCTGGATTTTGTAATGTTGTTAGAGGGAGGTGAAAAGTTTGATAAGAAATTTGCTTGATACATTCAAGAAAGCTTATGAAATAAAAGGTGACGATCTTGTTATCGAGAATCACAACCTGAAAGAGGGCTTATATATAAAGATTAATCAAAATAGTGAAATTGAAACAGCGATAATAAAGAAAGATTCACCTGTAAATAAGCAGTATCAATGGTTTAGAAAGGCTGATTTTTATTCATCCATTGTTAGTATTAATAAATGCATAAAAGACAAAAAAATTCACAGCTCAAATTATTTAAGTGTGTTTATGAAGAAGGAAAATGTCATAGACACAAAAAAGACAAAAGCTTTGCCTACAGAAGAAATTCTAAAGAAACTAAGCATATATTATGATGTAATAATTAGTTCAAAATTTAATTCAGAGGAAATAGATAAAGAATTAGGTGTAAAGCTGGATGTTGAAAAATATAAATTTTGTAAAGATTTTATGCTTAAGAAATTTGATGTTATAAATGAACTTGTGATTAAAAATGATAATGAATTTGATAAATATATTAAAATATTCTTTGATTTTAATGATTGGGATTTATACAAGCAAGAATTAAACAGATATCTTTTTGTTAGTGTATTCTTAAAAAATGATTTTAACACGAAATATGATAATACTGTATATGGTTTATCTAGCATGAATATGGCATTAGATGACAAAAAGAAGTTTTTGAAACACAAATCATTAAGATTCAGTGTACCTTTTAGAATAAGTGCAAAAGATGCTGTACTGCTATTTAAATATTCTAAATGGTTGAAGGTAAATAAGCTAGGAGCTAATTTTAAGACATATGATTATGATTATAAAATACCGTTAAAGGACATTGACATAAAGAATAATGAAGATAAATATTATATTTTGCTTTATCTTAATAAAAAAGATGATATAGAATTTGAAGATTTTGATATCGTACCTGCATTTAATGAAAAAATTAATTTTACTGTTGAAAATTATATTGGAGCTAGGAATTATAATAGTGAAATCAAAGGTTATTTAGAGCCTAATTATAGTGATTACAATGGTAAAAATACAAAAAGCTTTTTAAAAGCATTAGATGAAGGTTTATATAACAAAAAATTGATTTATAGTTTTAATAAAAAGCTTAATGATATAAAACCTACTAAATGGGACAGTAAAAGTTTCTGTAATATATTAATTTTAACTAAAAATCAAGCATTTGATTTTATTTATAAAAACGACTATATAGGTTTGAGGGAAGCTGTAAGTAAGTATTATGTTTATTTGGTGATAGAAAACATAAAAACAAATTTATTGAAAGGAAAGAATGCATGTAATGTGTATTTTGCACTGAAGAAGTTTTTTAACCTAGGGGGAGATGAGATAGTGAATAAGATAAGTAAGCTTAGAAATAGCATTGGTGATTATATAAAAAACGAAGATATTCATGATTTAGAAAACGTAGTTCAATATTCTTTCTTAGCAGGACAGATAGCATTTTATTTAATTAATCAATCTGCATCTGCAAATAAAAACCATGATGTTGTTGAAAGAATGATAAACTGCAAGAGAGTTGAAGGAATAAATAATGAACTAAAATATTGGTTTAAAAGATTTGCTCATGCTGTCAGCTTAAACTATAGAAAATTTAACAAAGCATTTTCAATGGTCTTAGCTTTTGATCATGACGAAAATATAGATGAAGATATATTCTTGGCGGGGTATTTAGGAGATAATATTTTTTATGAAAAGAAAGGGGATATAAAAAATGAAATTAAAGAATAGAGTTTATGGAGTGTCAGGAATTAGAGCAAAGATGTCAAATTGGAACGCTGATTTTACAGGAAGACCAAAGACGACTTCAAAGAACATTATATTTGGTAGTGACAAAGCTTTCAAATTCCCTGTGAAATATCAGTGGATTAACGAAGGGGAAAAGGTTTTATATATAAAATCATACAAAGAAGAAAAGGATAAGGTTCAGCCAAGATCATTAAAAGAAAGATATGAATTGATATTTGAAACTAAAATTGATAATAAAACAAAAACATGTGATGTATTAAAAAATCTTTTTAATGCAATAGATGTAATGAATTTTGGGGCAACTTTTGCTGAACAGAAGCAGAACATATCGATAACGGGTGCAGTTCAAATTGGACAAGGCATGAATATCTATGATGATACTAGAGTTGAGGTTCAAGATATTTTATCTCCATTTAGAAATTCAAAATCAGATGATGCAGGAGCTTCATCATTAGGTACAAAAATCGTAGCTGATGAAGCTCATTATTGCTATCCTTTTACTGTAAATCCTTATGCATATGATGAGTACGTTAATGTTGTAGACGGATTTGAAGGTTATACAGTAGAGGCTTATGAAAAATTCAAGGATGGAGTTTTAAGAGGAGCTACTGCATTTGCTACTAATAGTAAATTTGGATGTGAGAATGAATATGCAATATTCATTACTCTTAAAGAAGGAGTTAAACTTTCACTGCCTTCATTAGATAATTTTATAGTATTTAAAAAAGAACAGGATAAAAATATATTAGATTGTTCTAAATTAAATAAGCTACTTAGTCCAAAGGTACTTGATAATGTTGAGAGTATTGAAGCTTATATTGATGAATATAACCTTGAAATAGTTGGTTTAGATAATGTTAAGCTTCATAATATCTATACGAGAGAAGTGATATAAGTTGAAGGTGCTGAAATTTAGATTATCTGGTAAAACAGCACATTTCAAGAAGCCTGACGTTAATTCATTTGCATATTACAGCTATAGTCATATTCATAGAATAGCTTTGATGGGGATATTAGGTGCAGTTATCGGTTTAAAAGGATATGCTCAACAAGATAAAAATGAGGTATATCCAGAGTTTTATCAAAAACTAAAAACACTAAAGGTGGGTATAGTACCGCCAAAGGTCAATAGAGGTTATTTTAGTAAAAAGATAATTGCATTTAACAATTCTGTTGGTTATGCAAATGAAGATGCAAATAAAATGCCTTGTAATTTGATTGTAAGAGAGCAGTGGCTTGAGGATGTGTGCTGGGATATATATTTAGATTTAAAGAGTATAAATGATAAGGAAGTAGAAGATAAGCTTGAAAAATATATTTTAAATGACTTAGCTGAGTATATACCTTATTTAGGCAAAAATGATCATTATGCTGTTATTAGTAATTCTGAAATTTTAGAATGTGATGTAAAAGATGGTATAGAAAAGATTGACAGTATTTTTTACTATGATGCTGTTAAGCTAGATGATTATGCATATGATGATGAAGAAACACCATTTTTATTCAAAGATTATTTTCCATGCAGTTTAGCTATAGAAAATAACATGTATGAGTTTAGAGAAATTGGATTTACGAATAGATGTGTTGATGAAATAAATGATACAGTAATTAATCATAATGATTTAAACATAGCACTGATATAAAGAAAAAAAGCTCAGTATGCTTGCTGGGCTTTTAATATGAAATGAGGTGGAAAAATGTATACGCTTGAGTCTGTTTTAGACAATAATGAAATATATCTTGCACACAAAGCTTCTTTTAAAAAAGACGAAACTTTAAAGGAGCATTTAGATTGTACTTTTAAATATTTCAATGTTTTAAATGAACAAAAAGGGTTAGATGAAGTTCTTAATAGATTGATTGACAGCATTAGAATAAAAAAAGGTAAGGAATATTACTTATCTGATGAAGCAAAGAATACTGCAAAAGCGCTTTTTAAACAAGCTGTATATTTTCATGATATAGGTAAAATTAATCCAGCATTCCAAAGAATAAAGATGAAAAATGAAAAATTTAAAAATGTTAAAATAACTGATGATTCAAATCACAGCCTGCTGTCATCATTATTATACATAGATATTTTTTATGATGATATAAAAGCTGTGAAACTGAAAAGAGATGAATTAGAGTTTTTAAAATTAATTTTGTTTACTTTTTCTTACTCTATATCTAGACATCATGGATATTTAAAAGATTTATCTGAATATCTTAATAAACTAACAGGCTTACTTACTTCTATTGAAACAAAAAGCTTAATAATAGATGACTATAAACATGTAGAAAGATTAATGAGTAGAGAAAAACTATTGAATAACTACAATTTTAATTTTGAAAAAATCATAACTACAAATGAGGAGTTTTATATTTTGAATAAGCTTTTATATAGTTTGATAACTACTTGTGACTTTTATGCTACAAGCGATTATATGAATAAAAAAGTAGATGATTTTGGATTGATAGATAATGTTGTTGATTATAAAAAACTATTTGAAAAGAGCAATATAATCAAGAACATAAGAAAGCATGATGCTTATAAAAAAGGAAAGTTTAGCATTACTCCTTTAAAAGGAATAAATGAGTTGAGAAGTGATATGTTTTTGGAGTCGGAAGAAAGCATACTAAAGAATATTGATAAAAAAATATTTTATCTAGAAGCTCCTACGGGTAGTGGTAAAACTATTAATTCTTTAAATTTAGCACTAAAGTTGATTGAAGGAGATAATAAGTTAAAAAAAATATTTTATGTATTCCCTTTTAATACATTATGCGATCAGACAAGTGAAGTCATTAACGATTTTTTTGGAAAAGAAAATACCGCTGTTATAAATTCTATAACACCTATAAAAACTAATGACGATGAAAATATCGACTTTGAAAAGACATATTTAGATAGATTATTTTTACATTATCCTATTGTTCTAACAAGTCATGTGAATTTTTTTGATATGTTTTTTAGTTGTGGTAGAGAAAAACAGCTTCCACTAGTGCATTTGATTAATAGTGTTGTAATATTAGATGAAATACAAAGCTATAGGATTAAGTTATGGAAAGAATTATCTAATATGATAGAGTGTTTTGCAGAGATGTTTAATATAAGATTTATAATAATGTCAGCTACACTGCCAGAGATAAGCTATTTATCTAATAGAAATATCAATGAAGTTAGATTAATAAAAGATTCTAGTAAATATTTTTTAAACCCATTATTTAAGGATAGAGTAACTATTGATTTTTCATTATTAAGTGCTAAGAAGATTGAGTTAGAGGAATTATTAGATTTTATAATAGAGTATAGAAGTAATAATAAACCGAGAAGAATTTTAGTTGAATTTATTAACAAAAAAACCTGTAGAGAGTTTTACAATATGATGAGTAAAGAATTAAATAAAGATAAAAAAATAGTGCATGAGCTAACGGGCGATGATAGCAGCTTATATAGGAAACATATTATCGATAAAATAAAGGAAGATAAAGTTAATGAGTATATATTGATAGCAACACAAGTTATAGAAGCTGGTGTTGATATTGATATGGACGTTGGATTTAAAGATATATCTATAATTGAAGCAGAAGAGCAGTTTGCTGGTAGAATAAACAGATCATGCAGCAAAAATTCAGCAAAAATATTTTTCTTTAATTATGATAATGTTGAAAGAGTTTACAAAGATGACTTGAGAACATCTTACTCTGTTAATCAAAGCAAATATAGACAAATCTTTATGGATAAGAATTTTGATGAGTACTATCAAGATGTTATGAAGGAAGTGCAGAAAGAAAAAGAAGAGTACAATCAAAACTCATATGAGAGATTTAATTATATGCTGAGGAATTTGAAATATCATGAATTGTCTAAAGAGTTGAAGTTAATACAAGATGAAAATTATCTTGTTTACTTTGAGCATAAGCTTAAATTGCCCGATAAAGAAGAGTATATAGATGGAAGAGAAGTATGGGAGGAATTCAAAAACTTATTATTTGATGAAAATATGTCTTATACAAAAAGACAGGTTTTATTATCAAGAACAAAAGAAAAGATGAATTACTTTATCTATAATTTAAGAGAAGAAGTTAAATCTGATGATGAAGATATTGAAGATATAATTTATATTAAAGATGCAGAGAAATATTTTGAGGAGGAAAAATTTGATAGGAAGAAGTTCATCGAAGATAAATTTCCTAAAAAAGATAAAGGTGGAATATTTCTATGAAAATAAATGGAACGTTAGTGAATTATTATTTTCACTGCAAAAGGCAGTGCTGGCTGTGTGGCAATAGAATAAATCTTGAGGATAATAGTGAACTCGTAAAAATAGGGAAACAGCTCCATATTAATAAGACCATGAATTCAAAACAAAAAGAGATAGCTATAGATTCTATTAAAGTTGACAAAATACAAGGAAATTATCTATATGAATATAAAAAATCAAATGCAGATATGAAAGCTGCGTCATGGCAACTGTTGTATTATCTGTTTATTTTGAAGAAAAAAGGCATTGAGAAGGAAGGAAAGCTTGTTTGTATGGAAAAAAACAAGAAAACAAAAAAAGTAGTTAATATTAGATTAACTAAGTCAATTGAAACCATTTTAGAAAATTTAGAATATGAGATTTCTGAACTAATAAATAATAAAGATATCCCTGAATTTAGCTATAGTAGTAAGTGTAAAAAGTGTGCTTATTATTCTTATTGTATGTTGTAGGAGGTAGATAAATGAGTGAAGCTGTAAGATATATAATGTCAGAAGGCGAGCTAAAAAGAAAAGATAATTCTTTATGCTTTAGAAAAAATGGTAAAAACAATTATATACCTATAGAAGGGTTAAAAGAGCTATACTGCTTAAATGAAATTTCTATCAATACAAAATTATTGGATTTCTTAGCATCTAACGGTGTTATAATTCATTTCTTTAATTATTATGGAAGTTACAGTGGAACATTTTTTCCAAGATGTAAATACATTAGCGGTAGACTTACGGTAAAGCAGGCTGAAAAATATATTAAAGATAGAAATACTATTGCTAAGGGTATAGTTAAAGGTATAATTGAGAATACAGGGGAGTTGCTACATAGTTATTATAAATACGGAAATAAAGATGTTAAAGAAAACATGGATTATATTAGAGAGCAGTCTTTTGTATATTTGAATAAGGCAAGTAACATAAAAGAAATATTAGCAGTTGAAGGACAAGTCTGGATTAGATTTTATGATTCGCTTAAACATATATTAAATGAAGAATTTGAATTTGACAAAAGAGTGAAGAGACCGCCTGACAACCCTATAAATGCGATGATATCATTTGGAAATACAATGCTATATACTAAAGTTATTACACAGATATATCATACCCATCTTAATCAAGCAATAAGTTTTCTCCATGAACCCTCAGAAGGAAGATTTTCACTATCATTGGATCTATCTGAAGTATTTAAGCCTGTTATAGTTTATAAGACAATATTTAAGTTAGCTAACAAAAGAATCATAAGGATAGGTGAACATTTTGACAGGAGTCTAGATTATTGTATTTTAAATGATGAAGGTAAAAAGATATTTATAAGCAATATTAATTCTAAGTTTGAAGAAACCTTTAAGCATAAGAAGCTAAACAGAAAAGTTTCATATAGTACAGCAATTAAACTTGATGCTTATAAATTAGTCAAAAACATATTAGAGGAAAAAAAATTTAAACCTTTTAGCCTAAAGGAGATGGTATAATGACTGCAAGAAATAGAAATAAGTATAACTATAATTATGTATTCTTATTTTATGATGTAGAAGAATGTAGATGTAACAAAGTATTTAAAGTATGCAAAAAGTATTTATCTCATTATCAAAAGTCTGTTTTCAGAGGTGAAATATCACCATCAAGGCTAATAAGTTTGAAAAGAGACTTAAAAAAAGTCATAGAAAAAAATAAAGATTATGTTTCGATAATAAAATTCATAAATCAAAGTTATTTTCATGAAGAAAACCTTGGATTAGAAGTGAAAAAGGAAGAGGTTTTGATATTGTAGCATCCAACCTAATTTTGACAAAAACTATAAAATGTGTTAGGATTATTGTGTTGGAAAATTTTTAATACATATAGAAACATTGATAAAAAAATATCAATAATAGAGTAATAAAATTTTCTAATTGCAAGGATAATTTAGGAATTCTTCATTTTATAAAATTGAGCAAACATCAAGATTAGAAGGATTCAAAAAATAAATAAAATGAAAAATATCCGGATGTATAAAAAAGTAATAATTGATAAAAATGTTAAAAATTCAACGATTATAAGCAATAATTAACCGATTGACAAAAAAGTATCAGTCATACGGAGGGAAATTGAACAAATGTGATTATTAGTAGTGTTATAAGCAATTGGACACTATTATAAATGTGCATTTTTCAGTAGTTTAACCTTAACATTGGATGTATTGAAATGGTTAAAAAAGATAAACAAAACAAAGATATTGAGATCGTTTAACCTTAACATTGGATGTATTGAAATTTGCTTGGTAAAATTCGCTTTGCCTAACTGATTTTTGTTTAACCTTAACATTGGATGTATTGAAATTGCCAAGTTTGATTTTCTTTATGTCCCATTCAGGAGGTTTAACCTTAACATTGGATGTATTGAAATGTTAAAAACAGCTGAGGGAGTTGAAAAATATGAATAGTTTAACCTTAACATTGGATGTATTGAAATAATGCAGTACCAACAACTGACTGTATTTCAGGCATGGTTTAACCTTAACATTGGATGTATTGAAATGCATCTACCACAATACTGAAAGAATGTCGGTACATCGTTTAACCTTAACATTGGATGTATTGAAATAATGTTGATTCTAGAATAATATTAGATGAAAGTGGGTTTAACCTTAACATTGGATGTATTGAAATTGAAATGGCCTCCTTTCTGTAGAGGCAAAGAGAAAGTTTAACCTTAACATTGGATGTATTGAAATAGACAAGATAAAAAGCAGCGGAAAGAAGATAAGCGAGTTTAACCTTAACATTGGATGTATTGAAATAAATATCCTACTATTGTCGTGTAAGCTTTTTTTAACGTTTAACCTTAACATTGGATGTTTTCAAATCTAATAGTGGAGTTGTTATAATTTTGAATAGGATTACTGTAATCTTTTTTGTTGTGTTAACATTAATATTAAGCTTAAGTAAACCACCAATTACAAATACAAATGCTGATAAATATAAAATATTGATTGCTAGTATAGAAGATGAAGATATTTTCCTTTATGGTAAACATACTGCTCCAGCATATAAAGGTATGAAATTAGTGATAGGTGAAAAAAGCAAAATATTTAATTGGAGGTGTTCTTTTAATCGTACACCAGAGCTTGTATCAGTTGATTTGAATAGTGACGAGAAAAAAGAATTAGTTATTATACGTACAGATGGATTTGGGACAGGTATACACAATGGGAAAATAAATGTATTGGATAGAGATTCACTTGATGAAATATATGTAGTAAGCCCTATTGAAATAATTAATAAAAATATAAAAAGTCAATTGAGCTTAGAAAATATAAAACTAGCAATTGGAAATGAAACAATATCTTTAAAAACTAGTGACTACACAAAAGGCAAAGAGATTTACAATTCGATTGAGTTTGGTTCAGAAATCTATTATTTAATAGAAGACAAACATATAAAATCAGTAGTATCTGCTCAGATAGCTCATGGGGCATATATTGGATATATAATAATTAACTACAAATATGAAAATAGTCAATTTGTATTAGATGATATTGGATATAGTGAGAAGTTTGAAGGATGACCTAGGTGGCTTTTGAAACCATCTCTACATGTGATATATATCTTTTCAAAATGAGTATATTCTTTTATAATTCTGACAAAAACCGGTTTTGATTTTTGTAGTGATCGGAAATAAATACTACTATTGCATTAATAATTTTTGATATAAATAATACATATACTTTTGTTGGTAATTTTGTATAAAGAAACAAACACTTGAAGTTAAGGTTCGAAGAAAAACAGATATATTATAAGTGATTTATTGGCATTAATGCAGTATTAGTAAAAATTTGTTTTTAATAAGAGTAAAAAAGCTACTAAATAAAAAATTAAAAAGTGTATTATAATGAAGATGAAATGGGTTTTTAGAGTAACTATAAAAAAATTGAATAAATAATAATATATAAAAAAGCCTTCATTTTAAATGAAGGTTTCTTTATAATACATTAAATATTTACAATAATGCCAATACATATGTATTAATGGTATAATATAGAGTAAGTAATAAAGTAGTAGATTGACAAAATTCAATAATTATATCGACAAAATAGTAAAGTATTTCATATAATTTAAAATTAAAGGGATTTTACATATTTTTATGGAATAGATTTATAAATAATATTATGTATATATAACTTAAAGTCTAAATACAAAAAAATAGTAAATAGTTCGTTTTATATTAGGCTGCTTTTGGGGGATGTTTTATGAGTGCACATATTTTTATATTTCCGTTCAAATGGGAATATAGTGGAAAACAAAATAAAAAAAAGTATAATAGTATGTTATTTAAAAATAAAATTGATATTAGTAAATTTAAAAAATTTTTATACGAAGAAAATTGGAAGTATGTACAAAAATTTAAGTCAGACAATGATTATTCTTCAGAATATAAAAAAATTTTAAATGGTGATAAATATAAAATTCATAAAGCTTATAATGAGTATGTATATTTTTATGATAATGTAAGAGATGCTATTTATACTAAAGAAGATAATAAAGAAAATATTGTTGAAAACTATATATTTAATAAAAATGATGGTAAATACAAAATTTATTGTTTTGGAAAAGAAGAAAAGAAAATTATAGAATATATATTAGATATAGAGAAAATAGAATTAAAAGTTTATACTACTGGGATTGCTATAATGGCATTTCATCTTGAAAACAATAGATATAAAAGCAAAGAAGATATTTTGAGAATCAATGAATTCGGCAGAAGATTATATCCAAGTTTTCTTCCTTTAAAAGATGCTAAAGAAAGTATATTAGCTTATAAGATAATATTGGAATTCGGAAACAAAGAAGAAGTATATGAAGATTTTAAAACTTATGAGTTAAACAATCAAACATACCCTAAGTTTAATTTAATAATAGATTTGTTGAGTCAAAATGAAAAATTTACATGTTCTAAAAATGAACCTGATAAGATTTTTATTGAACCAATAATAGATGATAGAATGTTTACAATGTGTTTCTATAATTATAATGCTGTATCAGATTATTTAAAGCATTATGATAGTAGCAATTGTACATATAATTACGAAAATAGCGAATATTGGGATAAATTAGTTTTCGTTGATGCTCAGAATTCTAGCTGTCAGAACAGGATTATGAGGAGACAGCTTTTAAAAAAGCATACATATAGCAGATGGGTTGATTATGGCACATTATATGGAATTACTATGTATTCATTTATTGCACTAAGTAATGGTTCAGATTCTGAAAAAGAAAATAAACTTTTGCAACACCATAAAACAATGTATTATCAGATGGTATGCTTAAGTCTTGCTCAAAGAGCGTCTGTTTTAAAATTCTCAAGTGAGGCATCTAAAATATCTGATTTAGCAAGTTTAGATAATAAAAAAACAAGTAAAGAACTGAATGATAAAGTTACATCACTACATAAACAATATATAAGATTTATTAATAAATTACATTTCAGAGAAGTATCAGCACAAATTCAAGGAATTGAATTATATAATATGTTATATGAAAATATGAGATTAGAGCGAGATGTTAAAAGGTTGAATGAAGAAATCAGTGAATTACATAATTTTGTTAGTTTTAATAATGAAAGAATTACTAATAGTACGCTTAATATGTTAACAGTTTTAGGAGCATTGTTTATTATTCCAACATTTATTACTGGGTTATACGGAATGAATATTTTTGAAGAAGAAAGTATAATTAAAATTGAATATAATTCAGTATCTTGGATTGCTTGTCATATTGGTATTCCTATGTTTATCGTTTTGATAAACTTAATTAAATCAGTAAATATATATCAAAGAATAAAAAAAGCAATATTTACAGCAGGGAGTATTTTTATAGCATTGATTATAGCGTTTTATGGAATCACACCAATTATATGTACATTGATAGTTCTATATATTGTATTATTATTCATGCATGAAATAGTAAAAGTTATAAAATATATTTCAAAGTCGTTAAAAAAAGGGCTAAAACATATTGTAAAGGAGGTTAAGAAATGGCTAAGTCAGTTATAAAACTAAAGCAGCATACACCTATGATTCACTTTCAATACTATCAAGAAGGAGTTACTCTTAGAGCGACTGAATTAAAACCTAAGTTAGACAAGTTTTTAATAAAATATGCTTTCAAAGATTGTTTTGATAATTACAAATATTATCTAAAAGGTTTTAATAATAAAAAATGTTCTATTGATGATTTCAAAGATCATAGAGCTTTAGATTATAAAGTTAATATTGTCAATGAAGGAGAAACAAGTAAAGACAAACCGTTTAAAAGTCTGTATTTTGGTAATATGGGTGATAAGAACGAAAATATTCAAAGTATTAATGTAAATGGAGATATAAATGTTGAATTTATATCCTTTAATAAAAAATTACTTGATATCATTAATGCTAATATAGGTAGTTTCTTTGCTGTTAGCAATTTTGGAAGAAGACAAAACAAAGGATTTGGGTCTTTTTATATTAAAAATAGGAAAGATTGTTTTAAGGATGTATCTGATATATATGATGTGTTTTGGTATATTAATTATAATAAAACTACTTCTATCAATGATAAATTAAGTAACATAAATATAATTTATTCGTTGATGAAAGGGGGAATTAATTTTCCTAAAAATAAGTATAATCCAAAATGTTATGAAAAATCATTTCTTTTTAAATATATGTTAAATAAAAATGTTGGCAATGAAAAGAGGTTTATTAAAGAAAATTTTGATTTAAAAACAAATAAAATTGTTCTTGATGGAATGAAAAAGAAATACGTTAGAGCTATGTTGGGAGTTGCAGAAAAAATAGATTTTAGAGGTAATAAAGAAGAACCAAGAGATGGGACGATAGAAATCAATTCAAAAATAATAGAACGATTTAAATCTCCAATAACTTTTAAAATAATTGATAACTATTTATTTATATTACCAGAAGATTTTGCAGAAGAGATTTATGATAAAAAATTTGAGTTTATTGAAAAAGACACTAAGAAAGAAAAAGAAAATAGAAATAAAAAAAATATATATACTCCGTCAAAAAATGAATTTATTTTGAATGAATTTATAGCAGAGTTTGTTAGTCATTTTAATCAATTAAAAGAGAAAGGTCATAGCCATTTTGACAGAACAGTAAAACATACAATACTTAAATATGAAAAAGATAAAGAAGGTGTTATAAATGACTAAATATATAGGATTAACAATTGGACCTATAGTAAGTACAATTTCTAAAGCTAGAAGTACAGGTGAGCTATGGGGTTCGAGTTATATTTTTTCATTTGTAATGAAAAATATTATTCATGAGTTAAAGGAAGACAAAGAGTTTTTGATACCTTATACAGGGGATATTATTTTTAATCAGAAAAAAGGTATTGGTTTTTTTCACGATAGATTTATATTTAAAACAACTAATGAAGAAGCTGATTTTAAAAAAATTAAAGAAATAATCGATACTCAATATGATAAATTATCTGAAGATATAAATAATACTTTATATGGTGATAATAATAAACAAAATAAAGCTAAAATAAAAAATTATTTAAAAAACTATTTTCAAATACAGTGTATTTCTACAGAAGTATGTGAATATAGTGAAAAAAATGCTATAGAAAAATTATCTGATATTCTAGATTGTGTAGAACTTAAAAATAGCTGTATATCAAAAGTAAAAGATGGAGAAGATTATTTGTTACAATATTTTAAAAATAAAAAGATAAAAGATAGTAAACTAGTAGCGGATGCTTATAGTAAACCTATTGATAGCTTTCCAATGACATTACAAATTGCATTATCAGAATTTTATTGTAAAGGTAAAGATATTCAAAGTAATTATATTTACGATTATAAATTAAACGAGCAAGAATGCTTAGAAGATTTAAAGAATAGATTAATTGAAAAGAAAGTTGAAAAAATAAAAAAAGCTTATAAATACTTAGCAGTTGTTCAATCAGATGGAGATAATATTGGTCAGATAGTTAAACAATTAAAGTCAGGAAATGATACTACAATATTTACATATGAAAATTTTTCAAAGAAATTATTTGAATTTGCTGATAAAGCAAATGAAAAAATAAAAAGATATGGTGGCTATACAGTTTATGCAGGAGGAGATGATTTATTATTTTTTGCTCCAGTATTAAATAAAAATGAAAATATATTTGATTTAATAGATAAAGTAAACAATTGTTTTAAAGATGTTTTTAATGAATATATTGCTAGTGACAGACTTGAGAAAAAACCATCTCTATCATTTGGAGTATCAATTACTCATTATAAGTATCCACTAAACGAATCTTTAGATACTGCGAGAACATTATTATTTGATGTTGCTAAAAAATATAAAAATAGTGATTGTGAAAAAAATACAATAGCAGCTATGTTAGTTAAACACAGTGGTTTTAGCAGTCAGATTGTGTTTAACAAAGATAGAGAAAGTTATAATAAATTTAAAGAATTATTAAAGATAAATGAAGAAAAATTATTAAGCTCAATACAGCATAGAATTTACAATGATAAGTCAATTTTACAAGAGATCATAAACGATAAAGAATACAAATTGAAATGTTATTTAGAAAACAATATTGTTAATAAATTAAAAGAAAACGATTCTAATTTATTAGAATATGCTCAGAATGTAAGTCAGTTTATTGTAACTTATTTGGATGAGACAAGCTGTAAATATGAAGAAAGTAAAAAGCTTGTTGAAGATATTTATCAACTACTAAGATTTAGTAGCTTCTTTTATGAAAGAGGTGATATAAATGAGTAGATATCGTATAACGTTAAAACCTATAGGGAGCTTCTTTTTTAGTAGTGAAAAAAGTTTCAAATATATTGGTGATGAAGAAGAGAATATTAATTATTTTTCAAGGTCAAATAGATTTCCACAGCAAACATCAATATTAGGTATGATGCGTAAAGAAATATTGAAAATAAAGGAATTATATTCAGAAGACTGGAATTATTCTAAAAAAGTAGAAGAAGTAAATAAATATATCGGGAAAAGTGGATTTTCTATAACTAAAAATAATGACTTTGGAGTTATAAAAGAAATATCGCCAGTATTTATAAAAAGAGGACAAGATATTTTAATGAATATTCCTAAAGATTATAATAATGATTATGCTGAATATATGCCATTTGAGTTTGGGTTAAAAGTTAAAGATATTAATGGCAAAGAAATTAATATACTTAGTAACTTCATAGCAAAGAATTATAATGAAAATTATTTTTTAAATCTTACTAATGGTAATATAATTGATAAAGATGCAGTATTTACTGAAGATACTCAAATAGGAATAACGCGGGATAATGAAGGAAAAACAAAGGAAAATGCTTTCTATAAAATTATAAAATATAGATTAGAATCAGAAAAAAAAGATAAAAACATGTTAATCAATTATTTCGTACTTGATGCAGAGATAGATAATTGTATAAAAATTGATGATGATTATACTAATATAGTAAGTTTAGGTGGAGAAAAATCTCTATTTAATATAAAAATAGAGAAGATAGATGATAGAATTGAAAATATAGTAGAGAACCATTTGAAAAAAATACATGATAATATAGTTAATGATAACTATTTAAATTCTAGAAAATATAATTATAAGGTTATATGTATCAGTGATGTTTATACAGATAAGGAATTATTAGAAAATAATGACTATGCAATAAGAGAATACTGTGATTTTAGATACAGAGTGGAAAGTAATAATAAGATTAATAAAAATAACTATAAGAAAGGTTTTGCATCATACGGAAGTAGATTTTCATTTATAGAAAGAGGAAGTGTTATTTTTACAAACAATGTTGAGAATATTTTAAATAAAATAAATTCGCATAAAAATCTTTGTAAAATAGGTTATAACAAAGTTGTTGTAATTAAGGAGGGGAATAAAAATGAGTAATTCTTGTAACTTTTTTGTACTTAGAGCTTTAACAAATATGCATGTTGGTAGTGGTGAAGCTAATTTTAATATAATTGACAATGAAGTTCAAAGAGATGTAATAACAAATTTTCCTGTTATAAATTCATCTAGTTTAAAAGGAGGATTAAAGCAGCATTTTTTAAACATATATAATGAGAAACGTGATGATAAGGAAGATTTCAAGAACAAATATATTGATTATACCTTTGGTTCAGACAATAATATAGGTCATTATAATTTTTTAAATGCTAATCTTTTATCCATACCAGTAAGAAGTAATAAAAAACAGTTTTTTAGAGCTACATGTCCTAGAATTATTAATGATTTATTAAGTTCTTTAGAAGATTTTAATTACAATAAAGATATTATTATAGAATCATTGAATAGCTTACTTAAAATAAATGCATACAGAAATAAACCAGTAATTTTAACTGAAAAAGGTCAGAAATTTGATGAAAATATTAAAATTGAAACAATGGATACAGAGCTGAAATATGTAGATAATTTTGATACTTATGAAAGAATATTTGGAAATGATATTGTGCTGTATAGTGATGATGATTTCAATATATTAACTAAAAATCTTCCTGTTATAGCAAGAAATCATTTAGATAATGGAGAAAGTAAAAATCTTTGGTATGAAGAAATAGTTCCTAGAGAAAGTAGATTTTATTTTATTATACTCCAAGCTGGAGATAATATTTATGAATTCAATAAAATATTGATAGAGAGACCAGTTCAAATAGGAGCAAATGCTACTATTGGTTATGGATTTTCTATAATAGAACAGTTGGTGATTGAAAATGAATAAAAGAAGGGTAGAAAAATATATACCTAAAGCCATAAAAATAATAGAAACATATTTAGATGAGAATAAAATTATACCAAGTGAATTTAAAGGATATATTGCGTCTTTTGGGGCAAGTATAATCCAAAGTGGACTTTACGCTGCGATTAGCTTTTATGAGAGTGAAGATGCAAATACTAATGCAGATAGAATAGCATTAACATTAATGATAAAATATTTATTAGAAGATAAAGAAATTGAGAAGAATGATTTTAGTAAGAAAACATTAAGCAATAATGAAATTAGACTACAAAAATATTGTATTAAGTATTTAGAAGAAAATAATGATAAAGAAGAATTAACAGATAATATAATAGATGCTTCTATTGCTATAAAATTGGCATTGAGTTCTTTTAAAATAGGTAGGTGAATTACATGGGAGATTTTAATTCAATAAAGGAGGCATTTATAAAAGTGGGTTTTGATAATCCTAGAATGAAAGAAAATAGATATAAGAAGTTTAAAAAGACTAATAGTAAAGCTATAAAAGGTAGTAAGCCAAATAATAGTAAATTAAATACAAGTAATGATGATGATATGAATCTAGGGTATATTTTCTATAAGGAATATTTTAATCAAAATTTCAATGAAGATATATTTACTATAATAAATAACTATAAACTAATGAATTATAAATTAAATTTTCAAGAGTCAGATGAATTAATAAAAGGGTTAACAAAACAAGAATTTATATTAAAAACTAAATATCCTGGACTTATTATGGGAAGTGGGTATAGTCATGGTTTAAAAGAAGATGATGCTTTTAAACTTGGATTTTATTTTGATTATACATCTGGTTTGCCAGTCATACCAGCTTCAACAATAAAAGGTACTGTCAGAAGTATATTTAAAAAATTAAGGTATAATAGAGATGATGTGCCAGAAGAAATGATTGAGTATAAAGAAAATATGAGAGAAAATGCTTTAGAATATTTTAAAGATATACTTGTTGGAAAGGAAGTAAATTATGACATATTAAAAGAGATTGAATACGAAATATTTGAAGGTAAAGATTATGACAAAGAAAATGATAAATATTATAATAAACCAATTTGTTCGAGAGATATTTTTTTTGATGCTACATTAAATTTAAAGGAAAATAATAATAAAATAATTTTAGCAGATGACTATATAACACCACATAAAAGTCCAATAAAAAATCCTATACCTATAAAGTTTTTAAAAATAAAACCTGATGTTTTCTTTAAATTTAGATTTAATCTAAAGAAAGGAAAATATCTAAATAAAAATGACAAGAAAGAATTAATACAAAGAATAATAATGGATTTTGGCATTGGTGCAAAAACGTCAGTAGGATATGGTTTTATGGAAAAAGAGGACAACTTAAATGAGTAAAACACTATGTTTTAAAATTACTACTGGTGTTAATAAAGGTTATTTTCATAATAATGATAAAAGAAATAGTTTGGATTTAGTTTGCTCGATATGGCAATCCATTGCAGGAAATGAATACAATGAAAGTGGTATATATATAACAGCTGCAGCGGTTGAAGGAAAAGTTATATATAATGAACTATGGGGTTGTCCAAAAGGTGGGGAAGATATAGTAATTCTTTCAGGAATGATGAATAAAGAGTTTGTCAAAGATAAAAAATTATGGAAAGAAACAGTATTGAAGTTGACAAAAATACTAAAAGATGAACTTAAGCAAAATACTATTACATGCGAATTTAATGATGTTGATTTTTATTATTTTAAATAAGATTTAATAATTCTATGATAAGATTGAATTTCAAATAAATAAACAAGAAAAATAAAGAAAGAATTAAGTAAGTTCAACAGTTATATAAACAATAATATAATGAAAATGTGATGGTTATTTTTAATATAAAATAAATAGAATATCTTTTCTAACCAATTGTGTTTACAATTAATTATATTTATCATTGACCTCTGATGGTGTAATAATCTACGGGGGTCTATGAATGTATAAATAGATATAGAGTATTTATGAAGATTTAAATTAACAAGGTTGTAGGGTCGACGATAAAAATAATAAAAGGAGGTCTTCATGCTTAAAAATACAATTAAGTATTTATCAATTCTATTAATTCTAAATTTGATGTTAATCGGATGTACACAAACTACCAATCTATATGAATTAACAAAATCAGAAATTGAGATATATGATAAATACAGCAATACACATGATGACAATGTGTTGATGGGTTTACAACCGCTTACTGTTTGTAAGCTATATATTCATTCTGGTCATATTCAGGATTATGAAACTCAATATGCATTTTACATTCAAGATGAGATGTATTTAGGATGGACTAAAGAAGAACATATGAGGGGTTTTTCGCGCAAAGAAAAGCCTCAAATGAAAGAAGAAATAATGGGAGCTGAAAATCTTAGAGTTTATTATACACAAGAAAGTAACAAAGCAAATATCACTTGGACTCATGGTGATGAAGAGAGAGATGCTAATGGAAATTTATTTGAATATCATTTTAGTCTTGTGAAAAATAAAGATGGAATATGGAAAGTTAAGTTTTTACCTATGCAGTAATAATGAAAGAAAATAAAAAATCTTTAATTTTGACATATTCTATAAATTGTGCTAAAATTATAATGTTATGAAACTATTTAAATATATCGAAACATTGATAAATAAATATCAATAATAGGTATGAATAAATTGAATTCATTATTTCTAAGTATAATGCAGGAAATTTTCATTTTATAGAATTGAGTAAATAACACGATTCTAAGGGAATGGAAAGATAAATAAGATGACAAATATCCGGATGTATAAAAAAATGACAATTGATGTAAGTGTTGAAAATTCAACAATTGTAGGCAATAATTAACCGATTGACAAAAAAGTATCAGTCATGCGGACGAAAATTGAACAAATGTGATTATTAGTAGTGTTAGAAGCAATTGGACACTATTACAAATGTGCATTTTTCAGTAGTTTAACCTGAACATTGGATGTATTGAAATATCTACTGTACTAGGTGAAACATGTACCTTTTGTGCGTTTAACCTGAACATTGGATGTATTGAAATAAGTAATAGGGGTGAAAAAACTTGTATAAATTAGTGTTTAACCTGAACATTGGATGTATTGAAATTTTTAATACACTGCTCAACTGCTACTTTGTAATTAAGTTTAACCTGAACATTGGATGTATTGAAATGATATAACATCTTTTAAGTCTTGTACTTTACAATGTTTAACCTGAACATTGGATGTATTGAAATTTGTGTTATCTCCTTATTTTTGCTTTTAATAATGCAGTTTAACCTGAACATTGGATGTATTGAAATTCCAGAGTCCAAATGTTATCTTTCAAATTTGCATTCGTTTAACCTGAACATTGGATGTATTGAAATGTGTAAAACATTTATCACTGATGTCACTTTCTGCCGTTTAACCTGAACATTGGATGTATTGAAATTCAATCCGCAGAACTAAAATCAGAACCATTCCTAGTTTAACCTGAACATTGGATGTATTGAAATTGTTTTGCATACCGCCATCTGTAAGGGTACGGTGTGTTTAACCTGAACATTGGATGTATTGAAATGGACTAACAAGGGGAACTCGAAGGGCACAAAGAACGTTTAACCTGAACATTGGATGTATTGAAATTTAATATTTTTGCAAGTCGACAAGGACACAAAAAAAGTTTAACCTGAACATTGGATGTATTGAAATGTAATTAAGTGTAGTATTTGTAATGCTAGTAAAATAGTTTAACCTGAACATTGGATGTATTGAAATCGATTTAAGTACCCTTCGCCGTTTATATTGAAATCTGTTTAACCTGAACATTGGATGTATTGAAATCCAGTAAATTACTTACGACAGCGCTATCTTTACCGCCGTTTAACCTGAACATTGGATGTATTGAAATTATGTATTTTCATTTATACATTCTCCTGGGTACTCGTTTAACCTGAACATTGGATGTATTGAAATTCTATTGCATCTTCTAATTCTTCATGTACATTTAAGTTTAACCTGAACATTGGATGTATTGAAATGTTTATAGGAGGTTAAAAAATTGAACAAAACTGAAAGTTTAACCTGAACATTGGATGTATTGAAATTCTATAAGAGCAAGTTCTTCTGCCCTGCTTTTTGTAGTTTAACCTGAACATTGGATGTATTGAAATCTCATTACATTTGCAGTAGTAAGTCCTAGCTCTTTGAGTTTAACCTGAACATTGGATGTATTGAAATGTATTTGGTATTATAATTCTTATGTCATTTTCTTTAGTTTAACCTGAACATCGGATGTATTGAAATTCAACTAATGTTTTTACAAATCTTACGTCCGGATATGTTTAACCTGAACATCGGATGTATTGAAATCATATTCATGAATGGCGAACTCGGAAGAGACGAACTAGTTTAACCTGAACATCGGATGTATTGAAATGATACAACCGCTCTATATTTAATACCCTTATCATCGTTTAACCTGAACATCGGATGTATTGAAATCTAAAAGTATAAACAGTGTAACACCATCATACGACGGTTTAACCTGAACATTGGATGTATTGAAATAGACCTAATTTTTCTAATAAAAAAGCCCCTTTTGTAGTTTAACCTGAACATTGGATGTATTGAAATCCTAAATAATTTATATAATTATAGATGTCTCTTAATGTTTAACCTGAACATTGGATGTATTGAAATTAAAATTATTTAATATCATTGGATTATATTTATCGTTTAACCTGAACATTGGATGTAATTATAATACAATAAAATTATTAATAAACATAAGACTTACACACTGTAGGTCTTTCTTTCATTTAAACAGGGATATTGAATTAAGATTGTCTTTTTAGTGTATATTATAATGTAGTACTAGGTTTACAATAAAATTTTACATAAATTTCAAATCACCAAAAGAAAGGCTGAGGTTATGAGTTTTTATGATGATATTTCTAAATACTATAACTATATTTTTCCGTTAAAAAATAATAAAGTTGATTTTGTTTTAGATGGGGTAAATGATGCCCAGAGAATTCTTGATATTGGGTGTTCGACTGGTGAGCTTGCTAAGTCGTTAAGTGAACAAGGTAACTTTGTTGTAGGTATTGATTTAGATGAAGCTATGATAAAAATTGCTAAAGGCTATGAAAATGACAATCTAAAATTTCATTATTTAAATATGTTGAGGATTTGTGATTTTTTTGATACTTGTTATTTTGATCAGATTATTTGTTTTGGCAATACTTTGGTACATTTGAATAATGATGAAGAAATTCTGGTCTTATTTAAAGCTGTTAGAGCTTTGCTAAAAAAAGATGGAAGCTTTAAATTTCAAATAATTAACCCTGATTATTCGTATAACGTTGAATAATATGCTGTAGGTTTTTGAATTAGAAGATTTCAGTGAATTCGAAGGCATACCGAGTTGGTATGTCGAGAATTTAATGGACATCTTCTAATCAGAAGGATGCAGTAGAGTATTTAATTTTCTATGAATAATCTGGGTTTGATTATGATAAAGTTTTGGATTCTAAGTTACAAGGTTTACCAACTATTGAAAATGATAAAATTAAATTTGTTAGAAGATATAGACTTGACAATAATAAAATAATATTTGATACTGAACTGTTTGTAAAAGATGAAAATAAGGTATTTAAAAATCAAGTGGCATTATTGCCAGTAAGAAAGGATAGAGTGTTAGAACTTTTGAAAAAAGCTGGGTTTGAGGATATAATATATTATAGTAGCTTTAATAAAAAAAAATACAATGAAGATAAATTGCCTTTAGTTTTTGAAGTGAGATAATGGTGTTTGATTTTGGGATTAATAAAAAAGATTGATTCAAATTTGATTGGTTTTGAATTAGTCTTTTTTTTATATAATTATAAAGCTTTCTTTTTGTAATAAGAGTCTAAAAAAATGCTAGTAGTTAGGGTCAACCTTTGAGGTAAGTGTAGCTCAAAGGTTGTGGTTTGAAGCCATACAAGACATTTTTTTTACTCGGAGATGCCTAATTTTTTATGATAATATAAAGATGAAAAAATATAGGCATCAATGTCGTGGTCAAAAAATGTCTTGTAGCTTCTAAAGGATTTAATGGTTTGATTTCTTTAGGGTCAGTCGTTGTAAGTGCGAAGCTATTAAATGATGGAGATTCATTACCAAGTGGAGAGGGACACGAATCTGAGAATCTTTGCTGTTCCTGTAAAGAAGTAATTTTT